>JAVBSN010000076.1:0-66124 GCA_031547045.1 Lachnospiraceae bacterium | reverse complement strand
AGTACTTCTTTTTGACGAGAATAACTCATTCTAATTCCTTTACCAGATTTCACAGGACTTATTCTGTTCTTTTCCATTGACGTTTTCACCCCTTGAATATTTAGTATGGCTAACATAATTCCTATGTTAATATGTCATTATGGCACATTAGCCCATAATAGTGACATTTTATTATGTTATCACAGGGAAGAATACGTGTCAACAACTATTTTCCAATATCTGCTTTTATTTTTTTAACACAACTGATTATATATATCTAGAAACTCTTTTTCTACCTCTAAATGTTCTATTGTTTTAAGACATATATTACTGCGCATAGCTGGTGGCAATGGCAATATACTCTCGTTCAAAAGTTCTTTGAGTTCATAATATAACATATCATCATCAATAGATTTCATTTGTTCAAGTTCTTTTTCATTTAGCGGATCTGATATGTATTTTTCATATATTAAGTCTTGTAATTGTTTTTCTAATTCTAAATAATTTTCTAAATGTTTTTTTAAAGGTCTAGTTACATCTGCCATATAGGCTTCGCTTGCATCATGTAATAAGCATATTAATTGAACTTTCTTTGAATATCCCCTAGCCTTAGCTTCTTTACTACAATTAATTGAATGTTGCCCTACTGAAAAGAAACTTTTCAGATGTCCATTCCCTCTACACATAAGTGATAATGCATGTGCAATATCCTTTATACATATATCTTCTTTATTTGGTTCGGTGGTCATAAAATGTATTCCTGTATATGTTGTTATGTGGTCTCCCATTTTACCGCTCCTTATATCTATCATATAATTATATGTTACTCTTTTGCATTATATAACTTTTTATATTTTTTTACTACCATTAAGAAAGCCTATATAATAATTTATTATTGCACTAAAAAAGGAGATGCAATCTGCATCTCCTTGAAATTCTAGATATAATGTAAGTTATACTCTATATGCATTCTTACTAAGCTCGAGAACACCTTGCTAAGTAATAATAGTATATGATTACTTTAAAGTAACTTTAGCGCCTTCAGCTTCTAACTTAGTCTTAATATCTTCAGCTTCGTCTTTAGAAGCGCCTTCTTTAACTACCTTAGGAGCGCCGTCTACTACGTCTTTAGCTTCTTTAAGACCTAAACCAGTTACTTCACGAACTACTTTGATAACCTTAACTTTGTTAGGACCTACTTCTGTAAGCTCTACATCAAACTCGTCCTTCTCATCTGCAGCACTAGCATCGCCAGTAGCAGCAGCTACTACTACACCAGCAGCAGCAGAAACGCCGAATTCTTCCTCACAAGCTTTTACTAATTCATTTAATTCTAATACTGATAAACCTTTAATTACTTCAATAATTTCTTGAGTTGTCATTTTAAATTCCTCCATTTAATAATTCTAATTATAATTTGTTATATGAGACAATTACGCCTCTCCGCCTTTTTGCTCTGCAATTTGATTAATAACACGAGCAAAGTTTGTAATAGGTGATTGGATACTTCCAAGTAATTTGGAAATAAGCTCTTCTCTTGATGGGATAGAAGAAATAGCTGTGATACCTTTTGTATCATAGTAAGTTCCTTCAACAACACCTGACTTAATCTCTAAAGCTTGAGCTTCTTTAGCAAATTTTGCTAATATTCTTGCTGGAGCTGTAGCATCAGTTGTTGAAATAGCAATTGCGCTTGGACCTTCAAGATCTTTGCTTAATTCAGCAAATTCTGTTCCTTCGATAGCAAACTTAATCATTGTGTTCTTGTATACCTTGTATACGATACCAGCTTCTCTAAGTTGTTTACGTAATCTAGTGTCTTGCTCTACTGTAAGTCCACGATAGTCTACTACAACTATTGATTGAGCACCTTCAATGTTCTTCTTAATCTCTTCAACTATAGGTTGTTTAATCTCTACCTTTGCCATTCTTAAGTGCACCTCCTTATAATATTAATGACTGCACTTCGATATAAAAAAATCCCACAAGTCAAAGACTTACGGGAGTTATATTTCATAGTTAATAAAAATATCATCCTCGGCAGGCGTGTTAGACACTTACGCATATGCACCTACTGTCTTCGGCAGTTCATCGGTGTTTAGAATATCATTTATTTTATCCATTGTCAACACATTTTAACAATTTATTTCATTATCTTTATACATTATTCATTATAGACACTTTATCCTAATAGTTATATAATATAATTAATTATGGGATATTATGCTCCCATAACATTTTTTTACATATTATAATATTAACATATTTAAAGGATTTATAAACATTCCAAGGAAGGAGGAGTTTTATGTTAGATATTAGTAATGTATATAATTATTATAGTTCTACTTTAACTAAGCCTAGTAGCAAACTGGATTCTCATAAAAATAGTGAATTGAAGAGTATTTATAGTAACATGATTAAACATAATAAAAATACTCCTCTATACAAGTTTAATCTTAATAACATTAATCAAGATTATGCTATAGGAATTAAAGATGCTGCTATTGAACTTAATAACTTATCAAAATTTATTGGCGATGATGTTGATGGTGTATTTTCTGAGAAGACTCTTGCTTCTTCTGACGAGTCCAAAGTATATGCATCAATTAATAATGGAGATTTTAATAAAGTCCCATCACCATTATCAATAAACGTACAATCATTGGCTGCTCATCAAATAAATATAGGTTCTAATATAAGAACAGACTATCAGTCTATGTCGGCTAAGGAACATCAATTTAATATTGTTACATCCAATAGAACTTATGAGTTTTCAGTTTCAGTTGATAAAGGGGAACATAACTATCCTATTCAAAAGAGATTAGTCTCAGCTATTAATAATGCTGATATTCCTATTAAGGCCTCTCTTGATGTTAGAGATTTAAATGCTGCTGTTGTATTAGAATCCACACTTCAAGGTTCACCTAATACTTCAAATGGTTTAGCTTTTTGGATAGAAGATAAATCTTCAGGTAACTCTATAGTTTCTGTATTAGGACTTAATAACGTTTTCCAAGAACCTTCGGATTCTGTATTTACTATTAATGGCGACCTTCATACTTCAGCAAGTAACAATATTTCTATTAATAATACTGTTTCTATTGATTTACTTGCACCTACATCTGAGGATGTTAGCATTTCTATTGTTCCTGATAATACTAAGGTTATGGATAGTGTTTCAAATTTTGTAAATGCATATAATCGCTTACATGATTTAGCTTCTTCTCCATCAAATAACCCTAATGGAACTCGTAGATTGATGAATGACCTAAAAAATGTTTTTAATCGTTATGATTCCTATATTAACTCTGTAGGTCTTATACTTGAAGAAGATGGACGTCTAGCTTCTGATACTCAAGTTATTACCAAAAGCATTAAAGATGGCAGTTTTCAAACTGCATTTAATGATGCTTCTGATTTTAAAAAGGCTATTAGCAATGTAACTGAGAAAATTGCTTTAGATCCTATTTCTTATGTTGATAAGGTTACTATTTCTTATCCTAATATAAGCAAAAGTTTTCCTAGTCCATATGTTCCATCTAGATATAGTGGATTATTATATAATCAATATTTGTAAAGGCACATTCTATTTTTATAGAACGTGCCTTTTATTAATTATCATTTTCTTGTTGTAATCTAAACTGTGCTGCCTTCTCAAAACTTTTCAAAAATGGTACAAAGTCATCTTCTAAACATGTAGCTATGGCTTCTTCATCTTTGTCATTTAATCCCTTTCCAAGATTACCAACAGCCTCTGTTACCATTTCCTTATCAACCCATGTTCCTTTTTTATTAATTAATACTTCTATATTATTAAATACTTCTATTTCCCAATTAATACCCTTAATAATCGTGTTAAGTAATTGACTTGTATCTTCTTTCTTATCCGTTCTTAACTCATTAACAACATTACTTATTGCTGGGATAATGTATTTGCTATATTCTATTATTTCTTCAAGCACTTCTTTTTCAACAATATCTAATGTTTCCATAAATAACACTCCTATCTAATCTTCAATACCTTTTGTTTGCAACCTTATACTACTCAAACAGCGGAGTTGAAAAGTAACGTTCTGCCGTATCAGGTAGAACTGTAACTACTGTTTTCCCTTTTCCCAACTTTGCTGCTAATTTTAAAGCTGCTGCAACGTTTGTTCCACTGGAAATTCCACACATAAGTCCTTCTTTTCTAGCAAGTTCTTTAGCTGTCCATATAGCTTCCTCATCAGATACTATATAAATATCTTCATAAATTTTCTGATTTAATATTGCCGGGATAAGACCATCACCAATTCCCATTTGCAAGTGAGTTCCAATAGTTCCTCCTGCCAAAATAGCTGCATTTTCCGGTTCAACTGCCCATATAGTAATATCAGGATTCAATGCTTTTAATACTTCTCCGATTCCTGTAATAGTACCTCCTGTTCCAATTCCAGAGCAAAATCCATGAATAGGTCCAGCTACTTGTTCCAAAATCTCAAGGCCTGTATGATGGCGGTGCACCATAGCGTTTGCAGGATTTTCAAATTGTTGTGGAACAAATATTTTAGGATTTTCGGCAGCCATTTTTAATGCTGTTTGCAAACATTCTTCAATACAATCACCGATATTGCCTTCGTCATGAACTAAAATAACCTCTGCTCCATAATGCTCTACAAGTTTTCTACGTTCTTCACTAACTGAATCTGGCATAATAATAATGGTTCTATATTTCTTAATTGCTCCAATTAGGGAAAGTCCTATTCCTTGATTTCCACTAGTAGGCTCTACAATAATACTATCTTCTTTCAAAAGTCCTTGTTTTTCTGCAGCTTCTATCATATTAAGCGCAGTTCTTGTTTTAATTGAACCACCTACATTTAATCCCTCAAACTTTACTAGTACATCTGCATTTTCCGGACTGTTCATACTACTAAGTCTTATCATCGGGGTATACCCAACTGCCTCTAATATATTGTTATAAATCATGTTTGTTATCCCTTCTGATTATAATTTATCTGTGGAAATATATAAATCAAAAAGCTACATCCATTCTACTGAATCAGCAATATCAAGGGTGTAGCATTTATTAATCATATTTATTATACAATATAGAATCCCTTTTTTCCATCATAATTTGTAAAATAAAATTGTTATGTGTTATTAAATAAAAACGTGAGGGACAAAATTATTATATCACATCTGACATTCCAAATATTCTATTTCCAAATCTTTGATTATCTCTTTCTTTACTAATTATTATTGCTCTATCGTAGATTTCCACTGCACGATTAGCTATTTGACAACTGTCATACTCATAAGCACTCTCACTGGCTCCTTGACTTAAATGATTAATCTCTCTATTTTCTAATATATCCATCAATTTATTTGTAAATTCTTCTATTTCATTTACCATATATCCATTAATTCCATTTTTAACAATATCCTGTGTTCCTGTTCCTCTAACTGCTAACACTGGTGTTCCTGTCGCCATAGCCTCTAATAAAACAATTCCTTGAGTTTCCGATTTTGATGCAAATAAAAACATATCAGATGCACTACAATAATTTTTAATTTCTGTATTAGGCACTTCTCCTACAAAGTAAACTTCCTTACTTAGTCCAAGCTCTCCAACTTGTTGCTGTAACCTTTCTTTCTCAGGTCCTTCACCTATTAAAGCAAACTTAAAATCTACTATACCTTTTTCTTTCTTATAAAGTGCAAGACTTTCCAAAATAAATTCTAAATTCTTTTCCTTAGCAAGTCTAGCTACTGTACAGAAAAGATACTTTCCATCTCCAAGAAGTTCCTTACGAATCTCTGTAACCGTTTCTTTATCTGGGTAAAAACTGTCTTCTGGCAATCCTGTTGGGAGCACCTGAACCTGTGCATTTACTTTAATTTCTTCTAAGTATTCCTTTATCTGCGGTGTTGGTGCAATCACCATATCACAAGTTTTAGTACAATTTCTAATATAAGTAGGAATGACTTCTTTTACTCCTGATAATCCAACATAATGTAAATACTGCTCATATCGGGTGTGGTAAGTAAATACTAACGGAACTCTATATTTATTAGATAAGTATCTAGCAGTACGTCCAATCAACATAGGATGATGTGCATGTATTACATCAAATTCGCCTTTTTTAAACTGTTTTTCTATATCAGGATCAAAACTATTTGGAAAAGAAAAGCCTCCCACTACTCCTCGTATTAAAGAACGATATCTTACAACATCCTCTTCTTCCTCCTGATTATCATAACTAGGAGCAAATATTACTACCTGATGTCCCAAAGCACGTAAGCCTTCTGCAAGTCTTTCAACAGAAATCGGAACACCTGCTACATATGGTTTATAATTATTTGTCATCATTGCTATCTTCATTTGTCTACACTCCTTTTAAGCTAAATATTTAAAAACTGCATCTCCGAAAAAGTAACCACTTCCTACAAAAAATAAATTCCACACAAAAATTCCTAAAGTAGAACTTGTAATATATTTGACTAAATTCATTTTTGACACTCCTGCTGGTATAGAAATCAATGTTCTTATCATTGGAATTAACTTTCCAACAAAAATTCCTAAGCTACCCTTCTCCCTTACCCACTCAAGTTTTGCCTCTATTTTTGAACGTTGTTTAGGGAATTTATTTAAGTACTTCTTAAGGACAAACTCACCACCCCTATAACCTAACCAATACAAAATAAGACTTCCTAGTAATCCCGCTGCCACAGTAATCAAAATAGTTGATATGAATGGTATCTCGCCTTTTGCTGCCCATATTCCTGCAAGTGGCATAATTATCCCCGCAGGAAATCCTGGTAAATTCATATATTCCAACAATACAATAATAAATATTGCAAGCCCTCCATATCTTACAAAGTAGTCCATAATTATTTCTATTCCCATCGCATTAACCTCCCTTTCTAATACATATAACGAAACGCAATTCAAAGTAACTTCAGAATATTCTCTTTTATGAAAATAACTATACACTTTATTTCTTAAAAACAACTACAACTGCTTCTTACGGATTTATAACGATAATCATAAAAAAAATAGCAACCTGCAAATGCAGACTGCTATTTTACTTTAAATTATTTCTTAATTTTTAATATTCTTGCTCCTAGTAAGTAAGGCTACTGACTCAACATGTACAGTATTAACAAATTGATCTACTGCACACGCCTTAACTATTTTGTATCCTCGCTCTTTAAATACTTCTAAATCCCTCGCTAAGCTAGTTGGCTTGCAAGATATATATACTATCTCATCAACATCATAATCTATTATCTTCTGTATTGCCTTTGGATGTATTCCATCTCTTGGTGGATCAAGTACTATTATATCTGGCTTGTCTGTAATATCATCTATTACTTTTAATACGTCACCTGCAATAAATTCACAGTTGTTAAGACCATTAAGTGTAGCATTCTCTTTGGCTGCTTCTACTGCTTCTTCAACAATCTCTACACCAATTACCTTACTTGCAACCGGAGCTAACATTTGTGCTATTGTTCCTGTTCCACTATATAAATCAAATATTACTTTGTCTTTTGTATTTCCTACATAATCTCTAACGACGCTATATAATACTTCTGCACCCAGTGTATTTGTTTGAAAAAATGAAAATGGAGATATTTTAAATTTTAATCCTAACACACTATCATAGAAATAGTCTTGTCCAAATAATATATTTGTTTCATCACTCTGTACTACGTCTGCAAGGCTATCATTTTTTGTATGAAGTATTCCTACTATATTACCTTCAAGTTCTAAGTCTAAAAGTGTCTTTGTAAACCCTTCTAAATGTAAGTCACTAATTTGAGTAGTTGTAACTAAGTTAATTAATATATCCTTACTTGTAGCCGCTTGTCTTACTACAAGGTGTCTTAAAGAACCAACATGACTCATTTTCTTATAGTATGGTATACCTAGATTATCATAAAATTCTAGGGTTACATTTATAATCTTGTTGTAATCGTTTGATACAATTGAACAATCTTTAATTGTTATTATGTCATAAAATCCACCTTTTTTATGAAGTCCTAATGCTAGTGGGCCATCCTTATACTCATCACCGAAAGAATATTCCATCTTATTTCTATAAGCAGTTGTTACAGGGCTTCCTTTAATTCCATCCCATATATAATCATCAAACACATTGTCTATTAATTTCTTAACTAGTCGCTCTTTTATATTTAATTGTTCTTCATATGTAAATGTTTGATAAGTGCATCCTCCGCACTGTCCAAAGTGAGAACAAGTACATTCAGCTTTTTCATTAGGGGCTTTTTCTATAACTTCTCTTAGTCTTCCCTCTGCCTTATCTTTTCTAAGTTTAGATATGCTACACCTTACTTTTTGACCCTGTATAGCACCTTTTATTACTACTTTCCTATCCTCATATATAAAACTTCCCTTATTAGGAAAATCATATTCTGTTATTACGCCTTCTATTATATCGCCTTTTTTCATCTAATAAAAACCTCTATATACATCTTGTAATGATGATCTTAATTCGCCATGAGCATAATGTGGATTGCCATGTTTATCAATTTCCATTATCAAAAATGTTTTCTTTCGTCCTTCTTGTCTCGGATAAGATATACTTCCCGGATTAAGTATTGTATAGTCTTCTCCTATACTAATATATGGTACATGAGTGTGTCCATACATTACAACATCTATTCCATTTTCTTTTGCATATTCCTCAAGTCTATTCATTCCTGCATTAACATAAAATCTATGACCGTGAGTAATAAATACTTTTAGATCACCTATCATAAATGTATCTTCATAAGGCAAGTGTATATTATAATCATTATTTCCTGATACCATATGCACTGGACAGTCTACTAGACTCTGTATATACTCTGGTCCACGTTCTATATCTCCTAAGTGTATAAACATATCTATAGGTCCAACTTGCTTTATTACGTTTTTTACATCATCATTTTTACCATGTGAATCGCTTATGACTAGTACTCTCATATAACACTCCTACTATAATTCTTCTTTTATTAACTCAAGTGCCTTGCCCCTATGACTAATCTCATTCTTTTGTTCTGGCGACAACTGGGCTGTTGTACATCCATATTCAGGAACGTAGAATATTGGATCATATCCAAATCCATTTTCACCTTGTTCTTCATATCCTATTATTCCTTCAATTGTAGCTCTTTTTGTAATTACTCTACCGTCTGGAAATGCTGCTGCTATTGCACATACAAATCTTGCAGTACGTTTCTCATCTGGTACACCTTCTAATCTATCTATTATTATTTTATTTTTAATTGAATATGGTGTATCTACACCTTCAAATCTTGCAGAATATATTCCTGGCATCTTATCCATATAATCTACTTCTAGACCTGAATCATCTGCTAATACTAATTCTCCACAAAGTTTACTTATTGCTGTTGCTTTTATAATTGCATTTTCTTCAAATGTGCTACCATCTTCAACAATATCTATATCAATGCCTGCTTCTTTCATAGACAATATTTCATATCCTGAGTTAGCTAATATCATTCTAATTTCTTTCATTTTATTCTCATTACTAGTAGCAAATATAAGCTTCTTCATTAAATACTTCTCCTATCTATCATTTGTAAATGCCTTAAGACATATATTACAACTTTGTTTATCTTCTGCACTCATCCACACCTGTCCATAAAGACTAATATATCCTTCTCCATCTGAAATATCAAAAGTAGAGGTTCTATTATCAGATTCATATTCAATGGCTACAGGGTGTATTGCATCTGGTGTCTTGACATATACCATCACTGCATATTCTTCTTCTGAATTCAAGTTAACAACCTTGTCAAATTCTACTGTATAATATCCTGAATTTTTAAGGCTTCCCTCAGCTACTAATTGTCTATTGTTCAAGCTATCAACATTTTCAAAATTCCTAACTACATATACTTTATAGTCAGTATTCTTTCCTGTTGCATAGAAACCTACAGCTTTCAATTCTTCTTCTCTAGTAGTCTTATATACATTTGCAAAATAAGCTTCCTCACTATTATAACCTAATTGTCCAATCCAGCCAAGTAAATCTGATTGATATATATTATCATAATTATCTTTATTCCCAACTTTAGAGTACACAACATTAGTTGTTCCTATTACTGAATCATAATAAGATACATAAAAATAACCTTCATCCCCAAATTCTGTTCCCCAACTATTCTTACAAATAAATGCTCCATCTCCTTCTGGAATATTGGTAAAATATTCTTTAGGAAATTCATCATCCCAACCTACTATTAAAACATCATGATTAGGATTTGATTTCCCATCATAATAGTAAGTTGCCCTATCTCTATTATAATAAGATGACCAACTATTTGCATTTCTTAGTTGTGTATATATAGAAGTTTCAACAGCGCCATATTTATAAATAGCTAATTTTATAGCTTCATAATCCTTAGCTTCTATTATCAAAGCTTCTTCTAGATGTTTAACTGCCTCTAGTTTTTCATCAGTTACACCATCACCATAAGGATCGTCTTTCTCTAATACTGGGCCTTTCCAACTTGCCATATAAGCAATTGCCATTGTATAGTCTCCACCTTCATCTTGAGATAGATTAAATCCGTTACATAAACTCATATGATCTGGTGAAAATATCATCTTTTCTAATGGCATTACTGTAGTTTCTACAGCAGCTAAGGATACAAATGCCCAACAAGTTCCATGTTTCCCTTGATCCCTTACTTCTGTAACTCTGTCTGTATCTCTCATATCATATTTCTTAGGCAACTCAACACTAGACCATTCTTGAAATCTAACAACATTTTCTTCTATGTTATATTGAAAAGCATATCCAAGAAAATTAACAATATTGTTTATTGGAACATATATCTTTTTGTCTTCTTCTACTACTTTACTACCTAATCCTATTACCTTCTCATTAATTACACCAACTGTGCTATCTATAGTTAGGGTAACATCATTATCACCCTTAGAAATATTTATACTTCCATCACCATATCTTCTTACAGAACAATTTAGGGCATCTGTAATAAAATCCAGAGGAACCATAACTCTGAGTTGATTGCTTATATATATTTTCTTTTGATCTTTAGTATAATCAGCATCTCCCACTATCACTGTTATATCTTGGTCATTCTTAACTTGTGATATATTTTCAAGAAATACACTGGCTGATTCTATAGAATTATCTTCTTTAACTACTTGTATTTCCTTGTGAGAATTAATTACATAGAAAAATGCTGAAACCATTAAAAAACATACTAATATAGTTCCTATTTTTTTCATCTATAACCCCTTTAATTTATATAAATCAAAACATATTTTAATTAATTATGTCTGTATTTCTACGTTGTGGCTTTGGTCCCATAAATTGATAAAAATATGCTTTTATCATTCCATTATATATTTTTCTGTTTTTACTTGCTTGTTTCCCAATATATTTTTCTGTATCTTCATATGATGTAACGATATACTCTGACCAGCTATCTAATCGTTTAAAACTTTCTCCCATCAATCTATATAACTCTGGCAAGTCTTCTTTTTCTTCTAATCTTTCACCATATGGTGGATTAGTGATAATAAAGCCATATTTTTTATTATTACTAAGGTCTTTAACATCTCTTTGTTGAAAATGGATATGTTCTTCAACACCTGCCATTTTAGCATTCTCCATTGCAACCTTAATTACTCCATAATTTAAATCATAACCTTGAATATTCATTTTAACATCTCTTATTATACCATCTTCAGCCTCATTTATTGCATCATACCAATATTTTTTAGGAGTAACATTAGTCCAGTTTTCTCCTACGAATTCTCTGTTCATACCGGGTGCAATGTTTGCACCTATCATTGCTGCTTCAATAGGTATTGTTCCACTTCCACAAAAAGGATCAACTAATATTCTATCTTTATTCCATGGCGTTAACATAATAAGTGCTGCTGCCAATGTTTCTGAAATAGGTGCTTTACCAACTAATTGTCTATATCCTCTCTTGTGTAGTGAGGTTCCTGATGAATCTATTCCAATAGTTACAATGTCTTTAAATATAAATACTCTTATAGGATATTCTGCCCCTTCTTCATTAAACCAGCTAACTTTATATGTTTGCTTCATCTTATCCACTATTGCTTTCTTTACAATAGATTGTATGTCTGTTCCACTAAATAGTTTACTTTTATTTGTTGATGCTTTTGTTACCCAAAACTTTGCATCTTCTGTAAGGTATTTGTCCCAATGTAATTCTTTTGTACCTTCAAAAAGTTCATCAAAAGTAGTGGCTTTAAAACTGCCAACTTTAATCATTATTCTCTCTGCTGTTCTTATAAAAATATTGGCTCTTGCCAATGCTCCCTCGTCACCTGCAAATGTTATTCTTCCATCTTCAACTGATACAATTTCATATCCTAAATCAGTAATCTCTTTTTTTAATACTGATTCTAATCCAAAATGACAAGGTGCTATATATTCTAATCTATTCATTAGTTCCTCCACTATATTCTTTAGTTACCTTTATTATTGTACGGATATAAACATTTAATGTCAACTGCCTTTAGTAAGGGAATTTCCATAATTGAATACCCCACCAACGCAACTAATAACATTATATCCTTTTCTTGACAATATTCTTGCTGCCATTAAACTTGAAGCTCCTGTTTCACAGTATAATATTAATGTTTTATTTAAAGGTAAATTATATTCACCGTTTTCAATATTTTCTAAAGGAATATTAATTGCCATGGGAATGTGACCATTTAAAAAGTCTTTTCTATCTCTAACATCTATAATAATAGCATTTCTTCTTGTTGCTTCTATCATAATATTTCTTATGTTTATATTTTCTATTCTCACTGTACACACCACCCGATTTTTGTCATACTATATAATATTCACTTAAACAAAAAAAGAGCCATAGTCCTTAAAGACTATAGCCCTCTATTTATACACCTATCAGCAAACTCTTCCATTGCTACTTTGAACTCATCATAATTAGGTGGTTTTACTCCTGCATTATTAAATGTATCTGTTAGTCCATAGTGTCTTTCTACTGTCCTATCTTTATTTTCTATATATATTGTCCATATATAGTGCTTTGAGCTTTCACCTTCTTTATATTTATAAAATTGTTCCCATTCTTGTACTTTATAAGTTTCTATTATATTTAAGACTTCTTCTATATCACTATCGGTTAATATACAATCTGGTTCTACTCTATCAATTTCATTTATATCATATCCTATATATAATTTTTTATTTTCTATATCTATTGCTATTATTTCTTCTTCACTATCTTCATCTTCCTGCATAAAAATGCACACTACCTTTTTCGCTTGCTCTAATGATTTTACATCTCTTGTTCTTTCTGCTAAATCTAATCCACAAAATCCCACTAAAAACTTATCTGCATACTCCACCATTGCCGCTCTAAATTCATCATAATTTGGTGGTTTTATCTCTTCCTTATTAAATGAATACCCTTCTCCACAATGCTTTTCAACACTTCCATCCCCATATTGCATATATATATCCCAAGCATAGTGGCAATTATCAACATCTTCATATTTCTCTGTTTCATACTTATATTCCCAATCCTGTATTTTATATTTTTCTATTACATTTAACAATTCTTCTATATCACCATCATCTAGCGTACATGTTGAATCCGAGCCATCCATTCCACCCATTCCTTTATTTACATACAATTTCTTTTTTTCTATATTTACTCCTATCATTATTTCTCGATCGTACACTGTTTCCTGTGCAAAATAACATACAAATTTCTTCATATCATTTATTGATTTTCTTTCTGTTGTATACTCCATTTCTGGCAACCACTCAAATCGTATATCCTCAACATTATAATCAATTACATTCTCATTTTCTGTATATTCAGTGGTGTCATTAGTGCTAGCATTATTTTTTCCTTCACATCCTATTAATAACGTAGATAAAATTATAATATATACATAAATCATTCTCTTTTTCATCTAATTCCCCACTTCACTTATCCAAGTATAAATTGTTACTTATCCCTACTTATACACCTATCAGCAAACTCTTCCATTGCTACTTTGAACTCATCATAATTTGGTGGTTTTACTCCTGCACTATTAAATGTATCTGTTAGTCCCCAATGTTCCTCTACAGTATTATCTTCATTTTCTAGATAAACAGTCCAAACATAACGTTCCAAACTATGTTCATATTCTTCATACACATATTCATAATCCCATTCCTGTATTTTATACTCTTTAATTATATTTAATAATTCTTCTATTTCACTATCAGTTAACATACATGTCGGTTCTTCATAATCTATTTGAGTTATCTCGTAGTCTACATATAATTCTTTATTTTCTATATCTATTGCAATTACTTTTCTCTCATCATCTATATTTTCCTGCATAAATATACACACTACCTTTTTCACTTGCTCCAATGACCTTTTTTCCCTTACTATCTCAGATAATGGTATTCTAGAAAATTCTATATCACATCTATCAACAAACTCTATCATTGCTGCCCTAAATTCATCATAGTTTGGCGGTTTTACTTTTTCTGAATAAGATGTATTTGCCTCTCCCCTATGTTTTTCAACTGTATTATCTTCATTTTGCATATATACTGCCCAAGAATAATAATTATTGCTATCTGCATATTCTTTTAATATATACTCCTGTTCCCATTCTTGCACTTTATATGTCTCTATTATGTTTAAAAATTCTTCTATTTCATTATCACTCAACTTATATGTTGGTTCTGCATCATCTAATTGTGTATAATAATAATTTATATATAGTTCTTTTTTTTCTATATCCATTCCTATTATTTCCCCAAATTTAGTTGCATTCCCCTCTACAAAATTACAATATATCTTTTTCATCTGATTTAATGGCTGTGTTTCTATTGTTTTTTCAGCGTTCGGCATTCCCCCAAATCCAGTATCTTGGCACTCTATTTTTTCATTTGTACTTGTATTATTTATAGTATTGTTATTACTATTTTTACAGCCTATAAATAATATAGACAATAGTATAACAATTATATAAACCATTCCTTTTTTCATCTAATTCCCCATTTCATTAATTATTTTTTCCATATGATAATATGAATTTTCCAAATACCTATTACTATCTTTTATTCCATTTTGATTTTGTATTATATTATAAGCATATATTTCAGCAAAGAACTCTCTATTAATGCTATTTTTAGGCTCCCCTGTAGTAGAATTCCACCAATATTCATCATCATCATCATGTCTAGCTCTACCCTCTATTTGATTATTAGTAACTGCTCCTATCATATCTGATGCTACTGCCCTTGAAACCATATGCAGATCAAACGCATAAACTTGTTCTATTATATCTTGTAATAACTTTGCATCACCTTCCAGTTCCTTTTTCCTACCATTTGTTAAATTGCGTATTACTTCATTCTTCAAAATATATTTTTCTCTTTCAGATAGTCTATCAAATTCAGATATACTCAATATTGTATTAATACTGTTTCTTAATTCATTCTCTATATCTGCAAATATATAATCCCTTAAAGTCATATTATTACTATCTCTATATGTACTAGAAAAATAAGTTTCTCCACCACTATCAAGTCCATAGTAATAGTCTATAGCATGTGAGCATTCATGAAAAAATACACAATATGCTCCTCTATAATCTTCTCTTATACTAGTCATATTTAAGTATATAATACCTTCATCGGGTCTAAACTCCCCATCCTTATCATCAGTAATCACTATACTATATCTATCCAAATATCTTATCCATAATTCTCTATATGGTTCTGGAGCACTGTAAGCTATTGATTTTATTGCTACTACATCTCGAATATCTAAGGGACCTAGAAAGTTATTAATTCTTTCTATATCTTCATTTGATAATAACATCTCATACTTTAATATCTCTATTATTTTGTTCATTTCTTGAGGATTACTAGCTAGATATTCTCCATATTGTTCAGTTGCCATTCTATGGAATTTACTATCCTCTAATTGGTTTAACTTTGTTGTCCATTCCATATTCACTGGTGGTATATTAAACCCTCCCGTTTCAGTATTGGGAGATACTGTCTTCATACAATTAATACCTTGTTCAATTTCATCTAGAAATCTCTCTGATTCACAGTATACATTTTTTGTTCTTTCTATATATTCGTATATCTTTTCCAATCTTTCATTTAATAATCTTTCCGTTGATTCTAGGACTTGTATGTATCCTACCAACATATTATTTTGTATCATTCTTTTTAGGTTTGATGTTCTTCTTAATTGGTCTAATATCTTGTCTTCTTGTATTATATTATTGCTAGGGAAATGGTTATTTAGTATATTTAGGTAGTTATTATTTTCTCTTTGCTTTTCGTCGGCAAAGAGTATCATTGATTTTAATATAATTATGTGCATTGTTGAAAAGTAAGTTTTAGTGCTATCATATGCTTCACTTTTTAAAGATTCTGTATTTATGAATTGATTAATTTGATTCATTAATTCATTTGTTTCTTCTATCATTTGTCTATAATTTTTATTTTCTTCCGTTAATCGATTCCTTACCCCATTTGGATTTATGTCAATTCCCAATACGACCTTCCTCCTCTTCACATTTTTTCTTTTGTATATAATAGTTACTTGTATTTTCTTCTTCTAATATTAATAATCTTCTATTTTCTTCTTGTTCTTCCTGCTCTTGTTTATCTATATTGTATATTATTTCGTATCTTGTACTGCATAAATCTTCTTGTAAACTATATATTTTATGTATTTCTTCAGATTCATTAATCCTGTCATCTTCTAATTCTTCAAATAATAGATTTATTTGCTTATAATACTCATCATTTTCTTCTTTTATATATTCTATATTTTTTAATCTATCTCCACTTTCACGCCTTATATCTTCTAGTCTATTTTGCTTTTCTATATATTCTGCATATATCTTTTCTAGTTTTTCTCGAGAGTCTATTTTAATCGACCTCCCTCCAAAACTTGCCTTAGTTCTTCATCTTTTTCCTGGAAGGCTATACCTATTTTCTCTATATGTTCACTATCTCTTTCCCCTACTGCAAGATAACTTGATAATATAAGTTTGCCTCTGTTATATATGCTTTCACAATTATTTTTAATCTGTGTATTGTCATTAGATATAGTTTCTACAGATGCTACATTCGTTAAATCACCCATCTTATTTGTAATACTTACTTTGTGTCCTGTTGCCTCTAAAACATTACTTTTTATACTCACCTTACCACCTCCCATGTAAAATATTTTACTACAAACTATCGTCATAATCAAGTTTTCTTTAATATCGTCAAATGCTTAAGCAAAAAAGAGCCATAGTCCTTAAAGACTATAGCCCTTTTTCACTTTAACTAGTAGTTACAATCTGTAGTATCTACATCAGTTGCTTTGTTTGAACTCTTGTTTGAAGCATTGTTGTTTGCTTTGTTTGAGCTCTTGTTTGATGCTTTGTTCTTTGCATCATTTGAAGTACTATTAGTTGAGTTATTCTTTTTATTGTTTGCCATGTCGTTATTCCTCCTTATTAGTAATTACAAGATATATTATCTTCTAGTTTCTAATAATTATTCAAAATAACCATATAAAAATTACTATTATTACTTAGCGAGGTGTTATCGAGCTTAGTAAGAATGCATACCTAGACACTTAACGAGGTATTTAACGAGTTTAGCGTATAGGGTATTTCCTAACATAATTGTTCTAATCTTTGAGTTACTTGTTCTAGCATTCCTGTATATTTTTCTAACTTTGCTTTCTCTTCGTTAAGTTTTGCTTCTGGGGCTTTGTTAACAAAGTTAGGATTACTTAGCATACCATTAACTCTCTTAAGTTCGCCTTCTAATCTAGATTTCTCTTTTGCTAAACGTTCTTTTTCTTTTTCAATATCAACTAATTCTGCAAATGGCATGTATATTACTGCTCCATCGATTACTGTTGATACTGCATCATCATCTATTCCAGTTTTGCCTTCTTGAACAAATACTTCACTTGCATAACCTAATGTTGCAAAGAATACTTTTGAATTCTCAAATGTTGTTCTTATGCTGTCATCACTTGATACCACATATACTGTAGCCTTCTTTGATGGTGGTACATTCATCTCAGCACGTACATTTCTAATTCCTCTAACTGCTGCCTTGATTACATCTACTGCTGTTTCGTCCTGGCTAAAGTTCCATTCTTCTGTAAATTCTGGCCAAGCTGATACCATAATTGATTCTTCTTCATCTTGAATTGTTGTGAAGATTTCTTCTGTAACAAATGGCATATATGGATGTAATAACTTAAGTGCATTTATAAGAACTGTTTTAAGAGTCCAAATTGCCGCTGCCTTTGTCTCATCTTGATCATTGTATAGTCTTGGTTTAACCATTTCTATATACCAATCACAGAACTCTTCCCAAATGAAGTCATATAATTTAGAAACTGCAATTCCTAATTCATACTTATCCATATTGTATGTTACATCTTTTGCTATTGTATTTATCTTTGATAATATCCATCTATCAGCTAATGTAAGCTTAGATAAATCAACGTTTTTTACATCTGCTTTTTCAATGTTCATCATAATGAATCTTGAAGCATTCCATATTTTATTAGCAAAGTTTCGGCTAGCTTCAACTCTTTCCCAATAGAAACGCATATCATTTCCTGGAGCATTTCCTGTTACTAATGTAAATCTTAATGCATCTGCGCCATATTTATCTATAACCTCTAATGGGTCAATTCCATTACCTAATGACTTACTCATTTTACGACCTTGGTCATCTCTAATAAGTCCATGAAATAAAACTGTATTAAATGGTAGTTTATCCATATGCTCAATTCCTGAAAATACCATTCTAATTACCCAGAAGAAAATAATGTCATATCCTGTTACTAATACATCTGTTGGATAGAAATACTCTAATTCTTCTGTATTATCTGGCCAACCTAATGTTGAAAATGGCCATAATGCTGATGAGAACCATGTATCTAATGTATCTGGATCTTGTTTCACCTTTGAAGAACCACATTTACTACATGTACATACTTCTTCTCTAGATACTGTAACTTCCCCACAATCCTCACAATAGTAAGCTGGTATTCTATGTCCCCACCATAATTGTCTAGATACACACCAATCTCTTATGTTTTCTAACCAATTGTAATAAGTTTTATCCATTCTCTCTGGAATAAGATTAAGTTCACCTGACTTAACTGCTTCTATTGCTGGTTTTGCCATCTCTTCCATCTTAACAAACCATTGTGGCTTAACAAGTGGTTCAACTACTGTTTTACATCTATCATGAGTTCCTACATTATGTGAATGAGGTACTACTTTTACTAATAATCCTAGTTCTTCAAGATCTGCAACCATAGTTTTTCTTGCTTCATATCTATCCATTCCTGCATATTTACCACCTAATGCATTAATAGTTGCATCATCATTCATAATATTTATTTCTTCTAAGTTGTGTCTCTTTCCAACTTCAAAGTCATTAGGGTCATGAGCTGGTGTAATCTTAACTACACCTGTTCCAAATTCCATATCTACATATGAATCTGCAACAACTGGTATTTCTTTATTAACTAACGGAAGAATAACTGTCTTTCCAATTAAATCTTTGTATCTATCATCTTCTGGATTAACTGCTACTGCTGTATCTCCAAGTAATGTTTCTGGACGAGTAGTTGCTATCTCAACAAATCTACCTTCTTCTCCTGCTATAGGATAATTTATGTGCCAGAAGTTTCCTGAATGCTCAACATGCTCAACCTCTGCATCAGATATAGTTGTTTGGCAAACAGGACACCAGTTAACAATTCTTGAACCCTTATATATATATCCTTTTTCATATAACTTACAAAATACTTCAGTAACAGCTTTGTTGTTACCGTCATCCATTGTAAATCTTTCTCTTTCCCAATCAGCAGATGATCCTAATCTTTTAAGCTGATTAATAATTCTCCCGCCATATTCAGCTTTCCACTCCCATGCTTTTTCTAAGAAACCATCACGACCTAAATCATCTTTATCTATACCTTGTTCCTTAAGAGATTCTATAATCTTTACTTCTGTTGCTATAGCTGCATGGTCTGTTCCTGGTTGCCATAAAGCGTTATATCCTTGCATTCTCTTATATCTAATAAGAATATCTTGCATTGTATTATCAAGGGCATGTCCCATATGTAACTGACCTGTGATGTTTGGTGGTGGCATAACAATTGTAAATGGTTTTTTGCTTCTATCTACTTCTGCATGAAAGTATCCTTTATCAATCCAATTTTCATATATACGACCCTCTATGTCAGACGGACTATATGTTTTTTCTAACTCTTTAGTCATAATTCTTCCTCCATCAAATATAATTAAATATTATTAAAATAATTCCAAGTATCATGCTTATATAAGCAAATATTCTTAGAATCTTTGATATTTCTTCTAATGCTTCTAATAAGCCATCATTGCTATCATAATCATAATTTCGTGGTACTTGTTTTTTTACTAGAGTAGCCACAAATAATATAATAAAGCCTACGACTATTAAAATCAACCCTATTATTGCCATTATCTCACCTACAATTCAATTCTATACGGTGCTAAAATGCCTACAACATAATTCTTCATAGACGGATATTCTAATAGTACCTTATCAATTTCTTCTCTGCTATCATCTTTTAATTTTTGATTATATTCTAGTTGCTCTCTAAGTTTTTGTCTTCTAACATTTAAATTATGCTTAACCTCAACCATTTCTCTTTTATCTAATATTGCTATAGTTTGCTTTGTCCAAACATTAGGATCTTTCACACCTATATTACACAATATTTTTACCATTTCATCACCGTAGACTCGTAAATCACCTGTATTTTTCTGATACCTTTTTATCTCATCCACCATAATTACATATTGTTCCCATTGATACTGTAATTCTTTTAAACTATTTACTTTATATTTTTCATACATATACTCTAATGTATTCGTGTTGTTTATATACTTTATCTTAACCTTATTAAGAATATCTATTGCCTTACTATATTTACGTTGACACATTTTATATTCTTCTACTAGACTTCTATAGTACAAAAATATTCCACCTGCTATTAAAGTAGCAATAAACAATGTAATCATACAATATATATTAACATCTGTATCTGCCATTATTCCAATAGCCACCATTCCTAAAAAAGTTACTACTGTTATTCCAGCAATTACAATGGTACTTACTTTAAGGTTTTTCAGACTCTCTTCAAGCACTTCTTCTTCATATTCTATACTTGATTTTTCTCCTTCTAAATGTTGAATATCTCTTTTTATATTATTATCTCTATTTTCACATTCAGATATTTTTCCCATTATATCTTTTATGTCTTTTTCGATACTTTGTATATTTTTAAATTTTTCATCAGAAATCTTAGCCTCAGAATGTAAAAATTCTGTTCTGTCTTTTTCTAATGTTGCTATTTTTCTAGCAACATCACAAAGTTCATTATAATTTGCCTCTGGCAAACTTTCTATTTTTTGTATATCTGCAAAATATGAAGTGACTAGCTCGTATTCTGCTTTTAAGTCTTCCATCAAGTAAGTTGCATCAATTATTTGGTCACAATTAGAAGACAAAGCTCCTTCTATAGTATCTTCCTTTGTTTCCAATTCAGATATATATTGGTCAAGTTCTGTCTCTTCTGATTTATTATTCTTTTTAAATAGGTTACTAACTTTCTTAAATAATCCCATTATATTGTTTGCTCCCTAAACTCTTGCTTTAACTGATTAATTATTGCATCCATTCTTTGAGTATATGCTACAATATTTCCTTGTTTTTTATTATACATTGCTTTTTCAACCTTATTATAAATGCTCATATTTCTTATATCTTCCCTTGAATCTGCAAATTCTTCAAATAAGTCTTGTAAAAATTCTTCTGGAAGATTATATTTCTCCATCTCACTTCTAACTTTACCTTCATCGCCTTCTGATGCAAGTACCAAGAAAAATTCTTTTAAGGATTCCATATTTTCATTATAAGTAAATGCTGTTAGAAAACTTATTCTAGACTCATCTAATTCTAGATTATTTGCTAAGGCTATACCCCTATTATGATATATATTTCCTATTAATATATTATCTGATATATCTTCTTTCATTGATAGTATATCCTCATATATATCAATAGCTTTAATGTAACGTTTATAAGCTAGAAAGCAATCACCTTTTATCTTATCTCTCTCAAAAGATGAACTTTTTCTATAGCGTTCATAATTTTTAATAAACGCCTTAATTTCTTCAAGTGTATAGTAATCTTCAAAGGTTAAAATCTCTACTAAAATATCCATTAATATTGCTTTTTTCTCTATAAGCTTGTTTACATTTTCTGATAGTTTAAAAAGGTGTAGTTCTTCATCAATCCATCTTGTAAAACGAGACGTTATATTGTCTAGGCTTATTATTGGTCCATTGTTATAGATGTAATAGCATAATTCCTCATAAGAATATACTTCCACCTTTGTATTTTCAAAAATGAAAGGAATTTTTGTTGATTTAGTTTTGCATACAATTACATTTCCCATATTTTAATCCAACCTTACCTTCCTACATTAAATTCTTTTCTATAGATTTTATTAGTTGTAGGATATAATTTCCCAAATCCTACATCCCTTATTATTAACGCACCTTCTGTATTACTATAAAATTCTACTTCCAATGAAAGTTTTGTAGTCTTATCTGGTCTCTTAGGTAATCCATGAATCTCCATTACTTCTTTGGAAATACTACCATCAATTCTATTTTTATATACCATAACAATTCTATTTGTGTTGTTTAAAAATATTTCTATATCACCTTTCATATTATACCATTCTTGACCACCATAAGATATAACTTGAAAACCTGAATTATCTTCTTTTACAGCTATTCCTATATCATATACAACTGTGTCTTCTGTTCTTACAGTATACTTACTAGGTTCAATTACACTGTCGCCACTATAAGCTGCATAACATGCTCCCTTAGTATATATGTTTTGTCCCATAAATACTCTTCTACCTGAACATATCACATTTGTTGATTTTTTAAGCCATTTGTCTCCAAAACCTATTCCTGTTAAATATACTGATGACACATATTTTTCTTTCAACTGGGTTTCTGCTAGTTCAGCAAACGTGTTATCTAATTTCTGTCTATCAGAAAAGACCATATCATAAGTTAATTTATCTCTAAAGCCTCTATGAACAACATCAATTATATCTGGTTTTCCACTTTTATTTTCTACATCTATTCTATAAAAATCTAAACCATAAATGCTATAATCAAATAATACAACGCTATTATTTCTTAGTTCAGAAGGCTGATTAAACACATAATGTAAATAACTATTTATTCTACTAGTAATCTCTATTTTATTCTCTTCTATTTCAAAGGTCTGATATAAATCTTCTAATGCTTCATATATATCTTCTCTATACTCATATACTGTAATTACTATTTTTGCTATACTAGCATCTTCATATCTATTTAGAAATTCATCAATATGACCTTTTATTAATAGCAGGAACAAATCCTTATAAGTATAAGTATTTCCATCTAACACTATACTTTCACTGCTTGGTAATTTTTTTACAACATCCTCAATTAATATTCCTTGTTGGTTAAACCTATGTTTTGGTGCTTCTGCTCCTACGTACCAACAAGAATCATCATTACTGTAAAACACTATATTAGGAAGCATATATGTATCATTTGTATTAAGTTGATATATAGATTCTGGTTCATTAGTCTCTTGGTTATAATAGCTTAACTGAGTATATTCTTGACACAAATCTAATCCTAAATAAAATTCTTGTACTGCCACCTAATCACCTCTTATCATTTATAGTATCTTCATATTTTCTTCAAACAAATGTACATTTCTTAAATATTTATCTAATTCACTTAGCAAAGCTTTATCATCTTTCATTTCTTGATTAATAACCATGCTATTTAATACCTTGAATCTATTATCAAATCTTCCATTATGCATGTCCATTTCCAAGTCATCGCCTTCAATTATAGTTGCAACTCCTTCTATACCTTCAACTATATTGTAAGATAACTGTTCTCCATGGAAGGCAACAAATTCTTTCATGTATAGACCTGGTATAACTTCTCTTAATGGTTCTGTTTCCATTCCTCTAAGTTCTCTACTTGTTGTTCCAAAACAATATTTTATAGAAATATTTCTACTTGCTTCTGCCTTAAACATTAAATATGTCTTAATTGATATATCCTTAGGTAAGGCAACAATATTTTTAAATTTCTTAAAGAATGGAAGTACAATACCCCTATCAATAAATTTTCTAGCGTATTTTTTTATAAATCCATAGTATTCAGTATCTACTTTTATTTTACTGAAATAATATAGTATCGCTACTACAGTAATATCATCTGTAATATTGTTTTCTTCTATTTCGTTATAAATAATCTGGAAAATAAATCCTGGCACATTCATGTCTTTAATAAAATAGTTATAAGCTGTCTTTTTAATAAATGCTTTAACAACCATACCTTTTTTCTTGCCATTGTAATATGCTTTGAAAACTTCATATATTTCATCATTAAAGCTATCTGAAAATAACATTTGAGCCAATATATTTTCTTCTAATTCCATTGCTTTATTGGCAGAACCGTAAGTTCTCTTCCATAGTTTCCCCATATCTTTGGTACTACTCTTATAATATACTGTAAGCCATCTTAATACACTATCTGAATACTTACCCTTCTTGTATAGATAAATGCTCATACTTGTAATTAATTCTGAACCTAACATTTCTTCAACACCAGATAATATATCTATTAATCGTTCTATATGTTCGTCTGTTAAATCTTCATATCCAAATTTTAATATCGCCTTGTAAGCACCATCATACATACCACATATAATAAAGTATTTTGTAATATCCTTACCTCTATCTGCAGGCACATTATCTAAGTCAATTCTTCTTAAGTATTTTTCTAAAATCTCTTTATCATAATTGCTATAGTAATAATCTATAATTCCTATTAAAGCATCTTGCTTTGTTGAATAATTGAATTCTGGTGTTTCTAAAATAGTTCTACATGTATTTACAGCCCTTGCATTTTCAACTACATTATCAATCAGATGACTGTATACATATAATAACAATCTATAATCATCTGGTGCATATTTAGCACATATATCAATATAAGCTGTCTCATCTACTAAAGCCTCTAACCTATATGGTATTGTAGATACATATCTATTGCCTTTAATATCTACTAGGGCTATAGCTGCCGAAGAATTCATTATATCAACATAAGCAACCCCATTAACGAATGGAACTGTCTCTTCTCGCTCTAGTTCTTTATGAGTTATTACCACCATTTTTATATATGGATTGTCACAAGTAACCTTATGTTTAAATACTATATTAACCATCTTAGATGCATATTGATTCTTAACAACTGATGGTCTTAAATATTCTGCATATATTACAGATAAATCATCACTCATAATGCCATTTAGTATTTGTTTTTCCATAAATGACTCTATATTACATATGTATTCATTATATATACTCATGTACTCATCTTTGTTTGTAACTATATTTGCGTATAAATATGCCAACTCTTTTTCTGTAAGAGAATTCTTATAGTTTAAATACATTAAAACAGAATGAGGAATTATTTCATAAGAATTAAAATCCATACTTCTTATAAAATTCTCATTAATACCAAGTATTTTCTGATTTTGCTCTATAGATTTTCTGTAATATATATTGTATTCTCTATCACATTTATTACCTTTTACAAGCATCGATGCCATTGCAAATAAGCAATCACTATTATTGTCTTTAGTATACATTTCTCTAAGCAATGAAAAAACAGTATGTTTAAAGTTATGCTCTTTAAGAGAAAGTTTAATAAATATATCTATGACTTCTCTGGAAATATAATTTTCTCTATAACCCCATCTTAATGCATATACTGCTAAAGCATCTAATTCTCTTAGTATTAATGGTTGTTTATTATATATATTACACACTTCATAGAATAATATTGGACTATTTACCCCTTCTTCATATAGTTGTTCTATTTTCTTATATAAAATATTTTTATCTACACTATATTCTGTATCTAAGTACATAAGAAGCCAGAAGTAAAATAACTTATCATCTTCTTTTCTCATCCTATGTTTAATAAGTGATACTGCCTTTTCTATTTCAGAATCATCTTTAGTTAACAATGCTTTAAGGTAACTATAATAGCATGACTCCATTTCTCCTTCTACGACATCTGATTTGTCTGCATCTATTCTTACAAATTCTTGCTCAACTAAGCTATATTCTCCTGCCAAAATATCCATATGCATTAGTCCTAGTTTATATATATTTGCATGTGGAATATATTGCACTAGGTTATGTAATGCAAATCTTGTTTTATCAATATATTCTTGTAATGTAAGTCTATCTAAACAAAAATCTAAATAGTTATTTATTAGTCTTACTTGATTAACCTTAATAGCATGTCTATCATTTATTCTCTTTGCTGGAATAAATTCATCTAACATAGGTTTTCTTATAACAATTGCTATTTCTAATCTTTGATATGTATTTTCTATAATTATATGACCTGTAATACCATCATTTTCTAAATATTCTGGATTAATAAAGTATTCAATACTATAACTATCTTCAACAAAATCTTCTATTCCTATAAACCTTTTAGGAATCTCTATAAATTTACAATCTGTACTTATCTCTCCACTTATAAATCCCCATGTATTTTTTGATACAGTAATAGTATGACTTTCTCTCATCTTTGGATAGTCATACTTAAATTCCGAATGATATACGCCTAGTGTTACTGCTCTTTTTTTATGTATAAATACTAGAAATTCTTCCAATGCTTGATTTGCTGATAAACTCATACTTAATGTATTATACGCTTTTTCATACATTGGTTGATTTACTAAAAATGTTCTAACAAACTCTTCTGATTCAAAAATTCTTATAGCTTCATTCCAATTTTGCTCTGCTAGTTCTGCAAATTGAAACATATTATCAATATTCCCTGATACTGTTTTTACATGTGGTGCAACAACTTCAATACTATACGGAACTGTGTATTCTCCACCATCAGTTATTATATATATATGTCCACTGTAGTTTTTTCCAGCCTCTCTTTTAGTCGCATCGAAACTATATTTAATACTATATTTTTTCTCAACAAAAGTATGGGCTGGTATATTTAAAATATAATTATCGTCATAAACCATTCCCTTAATTATACAATCATTAGCACTTTCAACATATATATCACCTGTGTATACAGTACCTGATTCAATCTTAAGTTGTATATACTCTCTAGATATAGTTACTTGGGGAATATAAGCTCCAAATTCTCCTTTTGCATATCTTTCAATCTTCGCTTTCATAAGCATACTCCTAACTTAAGCCTTTTAAATATTTTATGTTCTAAAATTCTTTTTCCATGCATAAAATAATATCTTGATATTATGCATTTCAATGTTATAATAAAAATAACATTTACATAATATATTAGTATATCAAAATTAATCGAAATTTGAAAGGAAAAGAGGTAAAATTTTATGCTTAATAATACAGATCACTTTCACGGAAGTGATTTAGAAAAAATGGAAGAGATATATGGTATCAAGAAAAGAGATATTAAACCTCATGCTTCTAATGTTAATCCATTAGGAATTTCACCTGTATTTAAAGATATATTAAGTGAGAACCTTGATTGTATAACAGAATATCCTGATAGAAATTATACTAACCTACGTCAATCCTTAGCCAACTACACAGGTGCCTCTTTTAATAATATATTAGTTGGTGGCGGTTCTACTGAGCTTATTCGATTGTTTATAGAATTAATTGAACCTAAGAAAACCATGTTAATCGAACCTACTTATTCTGAATACGCACGAGACGTTACTATTAATAACGGTGAATGTATAAGTTATATTTTAAAGGAAGATGAGAATTTCCAACTAGATGTTGATGACTTTTTAACTCATTTAGATAGCTCTATTGATTTACTTATATTATGCAATCCTAACAATCCTACTTCAACTACAATAAAACATCACGACTTAAGGTTAATATTTAATCACTGTAGAGAAAATAAAATTTTTGTTATGGTGGATGAAACATATGTAGAATTTGTTCGTGATATTGAAAATGTAACTTCTATTCCACTTGTTAACTCATACAACAATATAATCGTAATACGTGGTGTATCTAAGTTCTTTGCCTCTCCTGGTTTAAGACTAGGTTATGCTGTATGTAGCAATGAGATTATGCTTAACGAAATTAATAACAATAAAAGTCCTTGGACAATTAATTCTTATGCATCTATTGCAGGGCCTATGTTTAATGACAAAAACTATATTAGCTTAACTAACTCTCTTATTCATACAGAACAAAGTCTAATATATTCTGCACTATCTAGTAGAAAAACAATTAAGGTATTTAAGCCTGAAGCTAACTTTGTGCTAATAAAACTTTTAAAAGAAGATTTAACTTCTAGCCAAGTATTTGACTACTGTATGAACAAAGGAATAATGATTAGGGATTGCTCTAATTTCAATGGTTTAAGCGATAAATATATTCGTTTTTGTTTCTTAAAACCAGAAGAAAACGATGTAGCCGTTAATACAATTTTAGAAATAGTATAGATTAAAATGGAGTGTTGTTTTATATGACTACACTCCATTTTTGATGTTACATTATGAATTCAACATATCTAGGACTTGATACATGCTATCAAATATTTTATGTGAATAATTGTTTTTTATTTCTTCTGTTGGTTGTATTAAATCAACTACCATTATTGTATATAACCCCGCTGCATAGCTAGATTTTACTCCATTTATAGAATCTTCTAGTCCAATAGTTTCTTCAGGCATTACCCCCAAATTTTCACATGCTCTAATATATATGTCAGGACTAGGCTTTCCTTTTTCGACATCTTGCCCAAATACCAGATTATCAAAATATCCATATAATCCTGCATTTCTAAGATTACCTTCTGCCCTTGTTTTATCTGTAGAAGTTGCTAATCCTATTTTTATGTTTTTCTCTTTTAAATATTTTAATAATTCTACTACTCCTGCTTTAATATCAATTCCATTCTGTCTTATATCTTCATCCATTCTATCCATAGTTATCTTTCTGAATGCCATATAATCAAAATCTTCTCCATATCTTTCTTTCATTCGCACACTATTAACTTCTTTAGTTGCTCCTGCCAACATATTACAGACTTCTTCCATTTCTTCTTCAGAAATGCCAATCTCTAATCCACTTATTTTCCAATGCTTTCTATATAATCTTTCTGAATCAAATATTACTCCATCCATATCAAATACTACTGCTTTAATCATTGCTGTCACCTCTAAATTCATTTTTCTTAATGTAACATATAAAGGTTGAGACTACTAGTCCCAACCTCTATATTTTCTCTTTGTTACTATATACAAGGTTCCACCTACGCCTAATATAAATAATATTAATCCAACTATTATAAATATATCTGTAAAGAAATTTGTATAATAAAAAATAATATTTTCATCTATGATATTACCAGCTTTATCACTGCATTTTATATTAATAGAATACTTTCCATATTCACCATATACTAATGTATATGATTTGGAATCCTTACTTAAATCTATCTCTTTTCCATTAACTATTATGCTATCAATTTTATCATCTTGATCTACAAGAGAAACTGTTGCTTGACCTGCTTTATGTACAATTTCATCATCCTCAATACCATCAATAATAATCTTAGGTGGCGTATGATCAACTATAAATTCAGCATATGCTTCATTAGTATGCCCTACTTCATCCTCAACCTTAATATATAAGCTATATTTTCCATCAGTTTCAATAGGAGTTCTGCCATCATACTCTATTCCATTAATATATATATCATATTTTACTACAGAAATATCTAATATCATTTCATTCATAGGATGAGCAAACTCAAATGTACTGAAATAGCTATTATCAATCTCATCTATATACAGTATTTGTGGTGGTGTTGTATCAATTGTAAAATTAATCTCTTTCTCTGATTCATTACCAGCTTCATCTTTGGCTGACATAATAATATGATATATTCCATCTTCACTAAATACTGTTTGCTTGCTAGAATCTTTACTATTATTTGTATATTCTTGTCTCTCTAGCTCGTAAACATTTCCGTATATATCTGTTCTTGTACCTGTAATAGTTATTCTGTTTCCTGTGAAATATGATTCTATAACATTGCTGCTTAGTGTAACTGTTCTATTTGTTACCAAATAGTTAGTAGTGCCTGTAAATGATAATTCTGGTGCTGTGTTATCAATTGTAAATGAAATAGTTTGCGTAATAGCCTTATTACCTGCCATATCTACAGCATCAAAGGTTACTGTATATGTGCCATCTTCGGTAAATGTATTAGCTAAACTAGATATTTTTCCAATATGCAAAAATCCATTTATATTACTTGTTGTTCTCTGTCCATCAAGTTCTTTTATAACACTAATATTAACACTATTTGTCATATAAAAAGATTCAACACAAGTAAATGTTAATGCCACTTCTCCTTGATTAACTGAGTTGTTTGTTGTACCTGAAATACTTAATTGTGGTGCTGTTTTATCCACTGTAAAATGAATCATATTAGAAGCATTTTCATTTCCCGCTCCATCTACAGCTATAAAATATACAGAATAGTATCCTTCCAAACTAAAATTCCTACTTATAACAGCTTCTGTACTTTGTGGATATAAATCTTCTACACTATATGATGTTGTAATACCATCTATTGTTCTAGTTGCTATTACCCTTCCTATGGTTTCATCATATGCTACGTCAGATATATGGAAGTTAATACTTTTATCTGCTGATATATGTTCCTGCTCTTGGTATCCGCTAATGTTTAATACTGGTGCTACTTTATCAACATATACTCTTCGCGAACTGTTATTAGTACTATCTGCATTATTAGTAACTATAACTTCTACATCATAACCCTCTTTAGTTGGCGCATTTTCACTTGCTGTAATATTACAAGAATATTCATATACTATTTTATTAAAAGTAATCTCTTTAACAACTTTGCCATTAACTTTATATATTATATTATCTATTCCTGATTTTGTATCTGCTACTTTGATATTAAATGTAACATCTTCTGATAACCATTTATTATATTCTTTATCTGCTGTCATAGTTATATTAGCATAGGCTGTATTATAAATCATATTATAACTTAGCATATCATTACTAACATTTCCTAGTACATCTTCTGTCCATATTCCTATTATGTTATCAAACTCTGACATTCCAAAAGCTTCTGGTATCAAAATACTATATATATTATCTCTTACATGAACTGCTTTATAACTATTTTTTCTATCAACATCAGTTCTATTATCTATTCCTATAGAATAATATACATTTCCAACCCCTACAATATTATCATTAACTTCAAAATATACTGTAATATACTTGTTGCTATATATATTCTTTTCCACAAACTTAGGTAATATATCACCTATTGCATTTGTATATCTTATATTACTAATCACTGGTGCTGACTTATCTATTATAAATACAAATTCTATATCACTTGCTACATTTCCCGCTCTATCCTTTGCCTTAAATGTAATCTTATATACACCCTCTTCTGTGAATGTATAACTTGCATCTTTTTTATATAATGTATCATTATCATAAATCCAATTTAACGAAGAATATAGACTACCATTAGTATATGTATGACCATTATTTACTCTTTCTACTATTATTTGATATTCATTCTCATTAGCTTCAATAGAGGTGAAATCTATAGTAACATTTTTATTTACTTGTCCTCCATTATTAACATCATTGCTATCAATGCTTATAACTGGTTTTGTTTTGTCAATTATAAATTTTATTTCATTTGATTCTCTTTCATTTCCTGCCTCGTCTGTTGTGGTTAACTTAACAGTATATAATCCTTCTTTTGAAAAAGTTTGTGATGTTGTATAATCACTTGAATCTGCTTCAATATTGTCTAACTTATATGAATAATCATTATTATTATAAGTTCTAGTAATCTCATATTTACTTATACAGTTATTGCAAATATTATCTTTTATATTAATATTAATATCTACATCTGTTCCATAGCAATCTACATTATGGTTATTCTTTGCATATCCATCTTTATCTAACTTAATAGTTGTAGTAGGTGCTTTTGTATCAATTACTATTATTACATTTTTCTCTGTCTTATTACCTGCCATATCCTCAGCATGTATTTTTATTTTATACACACCTTGTGAATCAAATTTATAAGAAAATATACCTTCATTACCATTAATCTCCCATTCATAATCATTATCTTTTTCTGGATTAATAGTGGTTCTCTCTAAGGTTAACTTTTCACAATCATCGTTGTCATATTTATCAATAGTAATTGTACATTTTTCATAGTTAACATAACTATCCGTTACTACAAACTCTATCTCTTGATTATTTATATTATATTCTTTTCTTGTGTCAACAATATCTAATATATCTTTATCTTCACTATCTATAACACCAACAGTAGGCGCTGTTTTATCAACAATAAATTTAATTATACTATCTGAAAATAAAGTTTTGCCATTCTTATCTTGACTAACAACAGCTCCCTCATTGCCAGCTCTATCACAGGCTACTACTTTTACTTCATATTCTCCTTCTTCAGTAAATATTCCTTCTGATTGCCATCTTTTATCTGTTACCTTCTCCCCTAATGTTAAAGTATTTTCAAATGGAGATTTATTTTTCGTAACTGTTACATTATATGTATCAATTCCTGACCTTTCATCAGTTGCAGTAACACTTAGATTACTTTCTTCTTGGTTATAATATCCTCCATCAACAACATCGCCTTCAAATGTTACAACAGGTCTAACATTATCCATTTTAAAAGAAAAATCTTCTTCCTCATCTACCCCTAATGTTGGCACATTACTATTACTTGGTATAATCCATCTACTATATTTATTTCCAGCTCTATCCTCTACACTTACAAGTATATTGTATTCGCCGTCTATGTAATTTCCATCATCATCCTTGAATTCACTAAAGGATATTTCTTCCCAATATGAATATACTTGATTATCTTCTGTATATGCATATTCCCAATTTTTATCACATTTCTCTCCATTATAATAAGGTTGTATAACTACCTTTTCTAGACCAGAGGAGCCACTTCCCTCTTCTTCTATATATATAGAATAATAATAATCCTTAGTATGCCAATCCTTAGTAAATATTGATCCTACACCTGCTAATTTTGTAGTAAGGTATAGGCTTTTAACTTTCGGAGCTTGACTATCAAAACTAGTCTCTTCACCTTTTAATATGTCGCTAGAAACTCGAACCTTATTACCATCTTCACCTTTATAAATATAAGCCTCTAAACAAGTCCTATATTTTCCATGAAGTGTTATACTATCATCTTCATCTAGATTATCTGGATAGGCCTTTTCTTCATCTTCTGTATTATATAACCATGTAATTGAATTATTTGAATCTACATATCCCCATCTATAATAAATATTACTATAGCTATAACTACTCCAATTTTCTGTATAATCTTCGATATTATTCAATATAGCACTTAAATATATATCACTAACCTTAGATACTTCTGCCGTCCAACCTATAGCAATTATTCCTAAATCATCTAGTGATGGTAGTTTTTCAGTATAATTAAAGTAACTTATATTACCATATGCAACATTGCTAGAATCTGCTTTAGCTGTTCGCTGTACTGCTACCTCAATAGTACGCATATTAGTATCTGAATTAAAACTTATATTTATTCCATTTATAATGTTATATTCTTTCCATTCTTCGGAATCTTCATCATCCTTATACACTAACTTATAATCATAAGTTATATTATCTAGATTAGTGCTATCAAATGATAATTTAAGTGTTTCTGTATTATCTACAACAGAATTACTTTCAGGTTCTTCATCAATGTATACATCAGGAATAGTATTTCCCATTTCAGCAGCATTAATATACATAAGGTTACTAGAGAATACTCCCTGAATAATCATTATAGCTGATAACAAATATGAAATTATATTCTTATAAGCCCTACGTTTCATTACACATGCTCCCTAGTATTAATTCATTGTTTCGTCGGTGTGATGTACCACAGTATCCTCTAATGACGTAAATATATCCTCATACAATAATGAGGTATCCTCTTCTTTACCTAAAACCTCTGTCTCCTCATCAAACAATACACTTGTACCTACTTCATCAGATAAAACATCTGTTATCTCATCCGACAGTATACTTGTGCCTTCTTCATCCAATAACACATCTGTTACATCGTCTGTTAGTACGCTTGTACCTTCTTCATCTAACAATACATCTGTTACATCGTCTGTTAGTACACTTGTGCTTTCTTCATTAAATAACACATCTGTTATCTCATCTTCTGAATCTAAAATATCTGTATCTATCTCTTTCTCTTGAGAATTCAATAGAATTTCTCTCTCCTCATCACTAACTAATATATTAGAACCTATTTCTTCACTTAATAAAGATGTAGCTTCTTCTATAACTGTAAATCCAGACTCTTTTTCTTTCACAGTAGTATCTTTAATTATTTGAGTTTCATCTGATAAGGATTCTGATATTGCTCCACTTCTATAAACACCATTTCCTCTAAATGTTTCTTGTGCCTTTTTCTTTGCATATTCTTGCTTCTTCTTATCTGCTTCCAAATCTTGCATTAATTTAATCTTATCTGTTGATGAATCACTTTTTTTATTTTTATTAGAAATATAATCTCTTCTAATTGTAGCTGTAGTACTAGTATTTTGTTCTTTAACTAGTAACTTGGTTGTCATATCTTTAATCTTGCTTTTTTTAGAACCACTTTCAATACCATTTTCACGAATTAGTTTTATATCATGTTTTGCATTATATCCTGTTAAATCTCCAACAACCTTCCCGATGTTAAGTTTAAAAAACAACACAATGGCTAGAATTATACTAATGATTGCAAGTATTAATCCACCATAAAACATAATCTGATATACCATACAATCACCTACCCTTCTTATCAAACAAAGGGGTTAACTTTTGAGTTAACTGCATCCAACGATAGTCTGATTTTATATTCTCTACCTTGCTACCTTCGTCATATATCTTCTTAATAGTATCATAATCCCATTCTTCTACATCAGAATCTCTCTCTGCTTCAAGCTTACACAACAATGTCAAATGTCCTATATATATAATTTTACTATCTGTACCAAATTCTTCTTCTCCAGCTTTATATTGAGTTAAAGCCTTTTCATACTGCCCTAAATGTTCATAAATCTCAGCTACTTGTACCATCTTTGCTTCTCTAAGTTCACCATCGGTAACTACCCCTAATAGCGTCTCTGAATCATTTGATACCATTCCTAAAATAAAGTTTGCACATTCTAAAGCACTATTGTAGTATTCTTTTGCCTTATCATCATTTCTAGTATTAGCTGCTAGTTCCATATATGCTAATGACATATACTGATTGTATACAACGTAATATTCAGCTTTAATACTGTCATTATCATATTCTTCTAATATTTCAAGTCCCTTTTCTCCACATCTAACCGCTCCAGTTGCAGCTCCATCAAAATTCTTTAAGTTTCTTGTATATACAATACATAATAATTTATAATTCATAAGTTTTGCATTGGAAATTGGAAGATCATCATTAATAGCCTCAAATTCTACTAAATCGGATGTAAGGCTATTATAATCTGTATTCAATTCTCCTAGCTCTAATGCAATTCTTGTATAATAATCTACCTCTTGATTATTTTCACCATTCATTTTTTGAAAATAATAAGCACTATTTTTATAATTTTTCTCAACATCAAAATATGTCATAGCTACTTCTCTTAATACATCCTGATTCTGATCAATATTTCTATATCCTTTATCAATATAATAGGTTACTTGATTCAAACCACTTTCTGTATCATCAATATAGTTGACATATAAATTTATTAAATCTATGTAGGCTTGACTTCTTGTTCCATCAACTTGAGAAATCGCCTCTTGATATATGTCTGATGCCTCTTCATAATTACCTCTTACTGTAGCAGAATATGCTGAGTTTATAAGGGTATCATAATCCGATTCCTTAGTCTTTTCTATACCTATGTACCCACATATACTCGTTATTGTAAATGCTATTGTCATTCCTACAGGTATTAAAAATCTTGTTAACCTTCTAAATGATTGTTTCTTAAATTCATCATCTAATTCCTCGTAATGCTCTAATGCATATAATAATTCTGAACATGATTGATACCTATCTTCTGGATTAGGCATTGTACATTTTTTAATTATTTTCTCTAATCCACTAGATAAATTAGGATTCCACTCTCTTATAGGTTTTATAACATAAGGTGGCTCACTAGGATTCATTCCTGTAAGAATATGATATAAGGTTGCTCCTAAACTATAAATATCTGTTCTAGCATCTGTCTTATATATTCCTCTACCCTTAGAATCACCAAATTGTTCTGGTGCTGCATATCCTCTTGTTCCAAGTGCTGTTGTATCTGCAATATCTTCTACTATAAATTCTTTGGCTGTACCAAAATCAATTAGCTTAATATTACCTTCTGGTTTCAACATAATATTTGAAGGCTTCATATCTCTATAAATAATAGGCGGATTAAGAGAATGTAAGTAATCTAATGCACTACTTAATTGTTTTGCCCATTCAACAACCTTTTCTTGTGACTGCGCTCCTTCTCTCTTAAGTACTTCACTTAATGTTCTTCCTTCTATGTAATCCATTACAACATAAATAGTTCCTTTGTTATCAATAATATCTACTATTCTTGGTAACACAGGATGATCTACTTTTTTTAATATATTTGCTTCTATCTGTAATCCTTTTAGCAAGGTTGCTTTATTCTTTTTTCCGTCATTTTTGATTTCTTTGATGGCCCATTGTTTGTTAAGTCTATTGTCCAAAGCAACATATACTACTGACATACCGCCCTGTCCTATCTTCTTAAGTATTTCATATTTGCCACCTAAGATTGTTCCTGTCTTAGTCATGGGTTTCCTCCACTAGTTAATAACTTCTATTACCACAACGGTTATATTATCGTTTTCCCCTCTTCTCATTGCCAACTTTGAAAGTTGCATACATGATAATGCAAGGCTATCTTTGTTTGCAATATATTGAGGTGCTAGCGAACTATATATCTCTTCCTCTGTAATCTCATGTCTAAATCCATCTGAACATAATAGGAAAGACATAGTAGTTGATATATCACCTGATATAAATTCAGGCTCAACTACTGGCGATGCACCAACACATTGTAATAATACACTTCTTCTTGGGTCTACTTTAGCTTGCTCTTCTGTCAATCTTCCAGCAAATACTTCACTGGCAACTAAAGTATGGTCTGTTGTTAATTGTTTCATTTCTGTAGAGATACTATATATTCTACTATCTCCTACATGTGTCGCATAATATTTGTTATCATAAAACAATATTACTGTAGCCGTTGTCCCCATTGTTATTTCATTTTCTCTAGCAAATTCCCCTATGCGTACATTCTCATATGTAATAACTTCTTTCCATTGTTTACGAAGTTCATATTCTGAAAAATTATCTGTTCTAAGCATTTCTGAAAACTCGTTATTAAACCAATCACAAAATGCCATTGTTACTTCTTTACTAGCTAATTCCCCTTTAGCTAATCCTCCCATTCCATCACAAATAACGCAAAAAGCTGCATTACCACTGGGGGTTTCTACAACTTTTAACGCAAATGAATCTTGATTTGTCTCTTTAACTCTACCTACATCTGTATAATGTGCAGTAACAAAATCCATATATTTCCCCTCTTACCTTAGTTTGAATATAAATTCCTCGTCTCCTAAAATAATCTCCGCTTCATGAGTTAACATCTGGTCCATTGCTTCATCAACTATAATGCCGTTAACATATGTATGATTTGTAGATTTATTATCTTTAATAAAATAAACACCATCTTTAGAATAAATAGTAGCATGTGTTCTACTAATTGCACTATTCCCCGTAATTCTATAGTCCATTCCAATGCTTGCTTTACCAATCTTAAATGTTTGTTTATTTATCATAATTCTCTCATCTGTATTAACTCTTATAATATAAGGCATAGGCTTTGGTGCTGGTTTTACTGATGTATTCTGTATTGCTTGACTTAAAATTGAATTACTTACTAACTCTTCATCTTCTAGATTTCCTGTAAGCTCTATTGATTCAGGTTCTTCAACTTCATCTGATGTTGAATTCTGTATTACTTGAGCTCTGTTTATCTTAAGTCCTGTACCCTTTCTAATAACTGCTCTATCATACTCAGCATCTAAATCCTCTAAATCTTCTACAACATGTTTAACCTGTGATTCTGTCTCATCTATTGTTTGTTGCTTTTTCAAAAATTCGTTTATCTCTTCATTTTGTTTTTCTTCAGTTTCTTGTTCTTCTAAACTTTCTTCAACTTCTTCTAGTATATTGCTTAAACCTTCTTTCATTTGGTCATAATCTAATTCTTCAAAAGTATTTTCAATATTATCTTCTTTTATTTCATCGAAAATGTTTTCAGCAATATCTTCTTTTAACATATGCTCTCTAGCTTCTCTTAGCATTGTTTCTCTATCTATAACTAAAGGTTCTTCTTCAACTTCTTCATATGACTCTAATTCTTCATAATCTGCTATTATCTCATCTTCATCATATTCCATTGATGTAGTATCACCATCTATCTTGCCTTCCATCTCTATAAGCATGGTTTCTATTATTGCTGACAATCCACGAATACTAAATAATTCTTTATCATTAATAAAAGTAAGTATCTTAACGACGTAGTCCCCATTCTCGTCTTTATTATACTTAAGTCCTGATATAATACCTCTAACAAAACCTGCAACATCTACAGATATTTTCTCATTACTCTCTATTGGAATACATATAAAATCCAAGTCTAATGTTTCAATATCAATATAAATATATCCCTTGTGAAGTATTACATAATTAAGTGGAATCGCATTTTCCCTAAGTTCTACCAAAGTATATATTATATTTTTCAAAATAGTTAATATTGTTTTCTTATTAATATCATACTCAAAATATTCATTAAGAGTATTTCTATCTGTAATGTCGTAACATAAACTACAACCATCTTCTCCTTCCAAGTACCCCATAGATATCATACCTTTGATTTGGCCTTCTTCCGCTGCTTCTAATATATCTTCATCCAAAACAAGGTCATCTGTTAGGTCATATATCAGATATTGTTGGCTGTCCATCTTCTTAACTCTAAAGTTCACTTTAGCCATACATTAATCCCCTTCCGTAAATAATATCCGTAAAAATCTTCTTAATACATACATATAGATATTATAGTTGATTAAAGCTAACTATGCAAGCATATTCTATAGTTCCCATCTTTTCAGTAAAATTATTTTATCATTTTTTACTCTGTTTTTCTATAAATATTTTATAAATAATTGTAAATTTTTTATAAACATTTTTCGTTATATATTTTTATTATAGTGTATAAAATAAAATAAGTTATCTATTTTATTTCATACACATAAAAAAGAGTTCTGATATATAGCATCAGAACCCCTTTAAAAATTTTATTTAAGTGTATTTTCATGTTCCTCATATGTTTCAGAGAAGATATGATTACCTATGGTCTCATCATCTGTATGATAGAATAAATAAGTATGCTTTTCTGGATTAAGCACTGCATATATAGATGAACTTCCCGGATTACAAATAGGCCCTATAGGTAGTCCTGCATACATGTAAGTATTATATGGCGAATCAATTTCTAAGTCTGCATATGTCACTTGATTAACATCATACATTCCCTCTGTTAATGGATATAATACCGTCGGACACATTTGCAATTTCATATCAATTGCTAATCTATTGTTTATAACTCCTGCTATAGTTGGTCGTTCCTCTTCAATCTTTGCTTCTCTTTCAACAATAGATGCCATTGTTATTACGTCAAATGTACTATAACCTAGTTCATCAGCCATTTCCTTATATTTATCTGTGTACACTTCATTAAATTTATTTAACATTTTATTTACAATATCTACAGGGGTATCTTCTTCCATTATTCCATATGTTGCTGGAAATAAAAATCCTTGAAGTCTATAATCAATTCCATCTTTATTAGGTATTTCTTGCAAAAAGTCATAATTATAGTTTTCAATATTTAATGCTTCTAGAAACTCTGATTCTGTACATATTCCTTCACTTTGCATTTTTGCTGCTATCATCTCAATACTATATCCTTCTGGGATAGTAATAGTTTTCCACACCTTAGCAGTACTTCCACCTGCCATTATTTCAATCATTTCACCTGTATTCATTCCTGTATTTAATAAATAGGTACCATATTTTAGTTGACCTCTATACTCAGATTCTTTCACCCTATTTACAAATGCTCTTTCATATTGTATAAGCCCTTTTTCTTTAAGAATCTTAGCTATGGCTTTAACTGAACTTCCTTGTGGAATAACCACTTCCACATCTTCACCAACATAACTTTCTACACCACTGTATTCTTTCATATATTCATTATATTTTTTGTTACCATACCATCCAATTACTCCAAGTATTATAAGTATTATTATGGTTATTATTATTCCTTTTACAAACTTGTTCATATTTTCGTCCTCTCTAGGCTGTATCTTATGTATATTATTTCCAAATTATCTTCTTGTAATTCCATATTTTTAATGGTAATATATTAACATCTTTTTATAAGAAAATCAATGAGAAAGGATGTTTTACAGTGTCTAATCCAATAATTACAATTACCATGGAGAATGGTGATATAATGAAAGCAGAATTATATCCAGAAATCGCTCCAAATACAGTTAACAACTTTATTTCCCTAACAAAGAAAGGGTACTACGATGGTCTTATTTTCCACAGAGTTATTCGTGGATTTATGATTCAAGGTGGATGTCCTGATGGAAATGGTACAGGTAACCCTGGCTATAGTATTAAGGGTGAATTTTCTAATAACGGTTTTAACAATGAACTTAAACATACTCCTGGAGTATTATCTATGGCTCGTTCTATGATGCCTAATTCTGCCGGTTCACAATTTTTCATTATGCACAAGAATTCTCCACATCTTGATAGTGAATATGCAGCTTTCGGTAAAGTGATTGACGGTCTTGATATTGTTGATAAGATTGCTGATACTGCGACTGATTATTCTGACAGACCTCTAGAGGATCAAAAGATTGCATCAATTACTGTTGATACAATGGGTGTTGATTATCCAGAACCTGAAAAATATTAATTAGTTATAAAACCCCTCCATGTTAGTAATTGTAACATGGAGGGGTTTTATAGTATTTTATCCCCAAAATCCTTCTAGTGTTGCAAAATAATCTTCTGGAGTTTCTGCTCTTCTAATCATCTTAGTTGTTCCATCTTCTTTAAGAAGAATCTCTGCTGATTTCAATTTTCCATTATAGTTATATCCCATTGCAAAACCATGAGCACCTGTATCATGTATAACTAAATAATCTCCTATATCAATCTTAGGTAATTTTCTATCTATGGCAAATTTGTCATTATTTTCACAAAGTGAACCTACAATATCATAAGTGTTATTATATTCTTCATTTTCTTTACCTAACACAGTAATATGATGATATGCTCCATACATTGCCGGTCTCATTAAGTTAACTGCACACGCATCTACTCCCAAATACTCCTTATGAGTATGCTTCTCATGTACTGCCTTTGTTATTAATTGACCATATGGTGCAAGCATAAATCTACCCAATTCAGTAAATATTTTTACATCACCCAATCCTGCTGGAACTAACACTTCTTCATATGCTTTACGAACACCTTCACCGATTACTAATATATCATTAGGTTCTTTATCTGGTGTATAAGGAATTCCTATTCCACCTGATAGGTTTATAAAACTTAATGCAACTCCTGTCTCCTCTTTTATCTTAACAGCAGTTTGAAACAATAATTTTGCTAATGTTGGATAATATTCGTTAGTAACTGTATTACTAGCCAAGAATGAATGCATTCCAAACTCTTCAGCCCCTAATTCTTTTAACTTCTTATATGCCTCTACTATTTGTGGTTCTGTCATTCCATATTTTGCATCTCCTGGATTGTCCATAATAGTAGTAGATATTTTAAATACTCCACCTGGATTGAAACGGCAACTTATTTTCTTAGGTATACCACATAAGTTATTTAAGAAATCAATATGTGTAAAATCATCAAGATTAATTGTTGCTCCTAACTTCATAGCTAATTTGAAATCTTCTTCTGGTGTATTATTTGATGAGAACATTATATTATCACCAAGGATTCCACATTTCTCAGACATCATTAATTCTGTATAAGAAGAACAATCTGTTCCACATCCCTCTTCTTTTAATATATTAAGAATTGTTGGATTAGGAGTTGCCTTTACAGCAAAATATTCCTTGAAGCCTTTATTCCATGAAAATGCTTCTTTAAGTTTTCTTGCATTTTCTCTAATTCCTTTTTCATCATATAAATGAAATGGTGTAGGATATTCCTTAACCATATTTTCAACTTGTTCTTTTGTTACAAACGGTTTCTTCATGTTTCTACCCTTCCAATCGTGTATAATTTATTCTAGATTATGGTTATATCTAAGATTTGTCAATAGTTTTATAATTTTTTTATATTTTTTAACTTGAATATAAGATGTAATTATTATATTATTACTTTTGATGTTATTTAATTAATTTGTATCGCTACGGAGGACAAGCCATGTGGGATAGTGTATTTAGCCCTGACAGTATTTTCATCAGAACTTTAACTAGAATATCTGATGTATTTATTCTTTCAATAATATATATAATTAGTTGTATTCCTATTATTACTATAGGTGCAGCTACAACTGCTCTTTATTATACAGCAATTACTTCTATTTCAAGAGAAGACGGTTATATTTTTAAAATGTATTGCAAGAGCTTCAAGCAAAACTTTAAACAATCAACTGTAATCTGGCTTATCACAGCCATTGTTGGTATTGTATTAACAACAGATGTATACTTTTGGTTTGTTTTATGGACTGAAGATCAGAAAAAAATTGCTCAACCATTATTATTCATTAGTGTTGTTCTACTTATACTATATATTTTAATACTTACTTATGTTTTTCCATTACAAGCAAAGTTCGATAATAAAATAACAGTTACATTTAGAAATGCATTTCTACTATCAATTAAATATTTTCCACAAACATTACTATTAATTATAATTCCTTGTATGATTCTTTCTCTTATTTTTATCACTGGATATGGATTATTACTTATACTTATATTAGGCGCTGGTACAGCAGCCTTTCTACAAGCATTTATATACAGAAGCATATTTAAACATTATATACCAAAAGAAGATGTTATTACTGAAGATAATTCCACTTCAACTGAAACAGTTAATTCCCATCCAACTTCAGAAGATGTATCTAATATTGAAACTGATGGTGACCAAGAATAATAGTTTATATTTTTTAAAGGAGTTTATCACTTGTCATTTGACATATGATAGACTCCTTTATTATATGTTAATTTTAATATGTTATAAGTTTCAGATAACAATATTTTCTACACTTACTATCTCTGGCTCTCCTTCACCTGGTAATGGTACAAACATAATAATTTTTACCAACTGTGAAAGTCCTCTTCGTGATTCCATAGCTAAATTTCCTATATAACAATAATTAGTTCCATGTACTACTTGTGTCGCCACAATTAATGGTTCGAAAAGAATTTCCTGCCACTGCCTTAATACATTTCTAAGGTTATCTAATTCTCTTGTTCTTACACATCTAAATGGTGTATATCCACCAACTTGCATTTCCTCCATAACTATTCCCTTCTAGAACACATATATGATTACTATATGTCATCTATTTTTTCAATGTTCTAAATAATAGTTATATTCTTATATTGCAATCATTTATATTAAGTATTATAGAGGAATATTTCCATGTTTTTTATATGGACCTTCTTCTTGTTTATTCTTCAACATATCTAATGCATATTTAATCTTCTGTTTAGTCTCTTCTGGCTTAATAACTTCATCCACATATCCTCTTGAAGCTGCAATATAAGGATTTAAAAATCTATCTTCATATTTCTTAATAAGTTCTTCTCTCTTCTCCCCCGGATTATCCGCTGATATTATTTCTCTTCTAGAAACAATATTTACAGCACCTTCCGCTCCCATTACAGCTATTTCTGCTATTGGCCATGCATATACAATATCTGCTCCCATTTCCTTGGAATTCATTGCAATATATGCTCCTCCATAAGCTTTACGCATAATCAAAGAAATCTTAGGAACTGTGGCTTCTGAATATGCAAATAACATCTTAGCACCATGTCTAATAATTCCATTATGTTCTTGGTTTTTACCAGGTAAAAATGCTGGTACATCTACTAATGTTACTAGAGGTATATTAAAGCAATCGCAAAATCTTATAAATCTTGCTGCCTTATCTGAGGCATTAACATCTAATGAACCCCCCATAAAATTAGCCTGATTAGCAACAATGCCTATTACTTCACTATCCATTCTTGCAAAACCTATAACAATATTTTTCGCCCAATTTTTATGCACTTCAAAGAAAGATCCTTTATCAATAATTGTATCTATTACATCATGTACATCGTAACCCTTTTTAGGATTATCAGGAACAATATTTATTATATCCTTTGATAAATCTACTGGTTTACCGGCTTCTACTGGTGGCATATCTTCGTTACTTTGTGGTAAATATGATAGTAACTTTCTTACGCCACCTAAACAATCTACTTCTCTCTCATATAAGAAATGATTTACTCCACTTGTTTTAGAATGAATCTCCGCTCCACCTAGCTCTTCTACCGATATATCTTCACCTATTACGGATTTAACAACTTGTGGTCCTGTAATAAACATTTTTGATGTTTCTTTTACCATAAAAATATAATCACATATAGCTGGCGCATAACATGCTCCACCCGAACATGGTCCAAGTATAACAGCTATTTGTGGAATAACACCTGATGCTTTAGTATGCCTCAAAAATATTCCACTATATCCGCTTAAAGAACTAATTCCTTCTTCAATACGCGCTCCACCACTATCATTAATACATATCATAGGTGCCTTCATCTTCATTGCCATATCTTGAAGCCTACATATCTTTAAAGAATGATATTCTCCTAAACTTCCTCCAATAACAGTAAAATCTTCAGATGAAACAAATACTAACCTTCCATTAATTTTACCATAACCTGTAACCACACCATCACCAGGAACTCTTTTTTTATCTAATCCAAAATCATCTATTCTTGATTCAACTAAATCATCTAATTCAACAAATGTTCCTTTATCTACTAGTATATCTATTCTTTCTCTTGCTGTAAGTTTTCCTTGTAAATGCTGTTTATCTAACTTATCCTGCCCACCACCTAATCTGGCTTTTTCCCTATAAGTGTCTAATTGTTCTATTGCTTCTTTCCACATAATTATATACCTCCGTATGCCCTTAAAAAAGTATTTAGATAGTCAAACTATTTTATTACAATGCATACTATACACCTTTTTACATATTCTTGCAAGCAAATTATTGGTTCCTATTTACCACCTTGAAAAACTTTAAACTTACTAATTTTCATTCTATTTAATATTTCACTGTGTCTTGATACAATCTCTACAATTGGTGCTATTTTTTGAATCTCACACTCCACTGCTGATAATCTTTGGTTAAACTCATATTTTGTAAGAAGTAATTCTTCTCCTTCTATGATAACATTCAACTTAAAAATAACCTCATTATGTACAAGATTTTCTAGGTCCGTCATTCTACTTTCTAGTTTATCTACTCTTTCTTCAAGCCTATCCATTCTTTCTTCAAGCCTCTTCACACTCTCTTCGAGTTTTTCTATTCTTGGTATTATTTCCTCATTAACAACTTTCTTTACTTCTTCATTTACTACTTTTCTTACTTCTTTTTGTACTACCTCACTCATCATTTCTTTTAACATCATTATATCTTCTTGTGTCATATATCTCCTCCTATAAATAATTATTAATATGTTTATTAATCCTCATTTGCATTGCATAATATTGCAACCTTGAAATATTCTTATCTTCACACATCAAATATCTCTCTACTATAGATTCCGTTATACCTTTACCTATTTGATAATCAAATCTAATACAATCACATACCGTCTTATCTTTAGATGTTATTTTAACATCTGTCACATCTGTTTTTAAAATATCTATATCATTACCAAAGCTAGCAGCAGAAAAATAATGTCTATCAACAGAAAAATATACATTCATCTTACTTCTATCCGTTCTTTTAGTTGCAAACGACACTTCTTTGGGTTCTTCATCTATTAATCCATGATAAAATGCTGCACTTTGATTGCAAATAACAATTTTAGGATTAACCAAACTAAGTTCTATTATTTTGTAATTATCACATCTTTCAATCATAGATAGTCCATACCATCCTCTAGATATTTTATAAATATCATTTCTATCTAGCAACTCATTAATCTGTGTAATAGTAATTCCATATTCTTTAAGCATATCAAAATTCATATAATTATTATTTTTTTTAAACAAATAAATTATATTTTCATATGTAGTCAATAACATTTTACATCCTCCCTTTTTAACAATGAATAACATACCATTTTCAATCTGTTGTATTTTTCAAACATCTTATGAAATTTTGCTCAACATTTCACTATGTCTAGATATAATATTAATAATTGGTGTTATTTTCTGCACTTCAAGTTCAACCTTACTTATCCTTATATTAAACTCATATTTTGTAAGAAGTAAATCTTCTCCTTCAATAATAACATTTAACTTTGGAAGCATATCATTATTCATCATACATTCAACTTTCGTCAATCTCGGAAGTACATCATTATTTATTATCTCTTCCAGCTTATTTACCTGTTCTTCTAGTTTAGTGATTCGCTCTTCCAACTTATTTACCTGTTCTTCCAATCTAGCAATTAACTCTTCCAGCTTATTTATCCGTTCTTCTAATCTAGTAATTAACTCTTCTAAATTATCCATTCGTTCTTCTAATCTGGTAATTCCTACTTCCAACCTATCCATCCGCCCTTCCAACTTTATTATACTCGGTAGTATTTCCTCATTCACTACTTCTCTCATTAAATCCTTGAAAACCAACATATCTTCTCTAGTCATAATAACCTCCTATTATCAAAATCATTTCTTATACGTTTTATCTAAATATCATTATAGTATTTAACATTACACAAGTCAACATAAATAAAAAATAAAATATTTACATTTTCACATAAATATTTTATTATATTACGTTTATTAAATAATTTATCATTAAATATTCTTTATCTTCACTAAAAGGCCACACACTATAATTACATCCTTCTATTTTGATTTTTCTTAAATTAAATCTAGTTGAAATATCCTGCTCACACTGATATGCCCCCTCTACTCTAGGCAGTTTCAACATATCAACTAACTCTGCTTTTCCCTTACAAAACATATTTTTAATATCACTAGCACTATACTGAGAATCAATATAAAATGTGGAATATTCATATCCTATAAAAATATTTTTAATCCCATTAATATTATATATCTGCTTGTTTAGATTTTGACTCATACAATCAGACAAAATCTGTATCTGCTTAGAAATTAACATATACTCATTTTCACTATAATTTCCCTTGTAAAAATCAACAAGTTTAACAAGTCTCATAGCTAGTTGACTATGCACACCAATGCAAACAATCGTGTCAACAATTATTCCCCATTCTTCTACAAATGCATTTATAACTGCAGCAAAATTGCAATCCATTATAAAATTTGTAATCCAATCAATTATTTCTTCAAAATATTTTTTATTATTCAACATATTTTCTAGTTCTATATAATGTTCATTAGACGCCATTGTAAAATCACATTGTAGTATTTTAATTCTATTACTATCTTCCAGTCCATATTTGCAAATTGCTTCTCTCATAGCATCTGCATCCCTATCCACCAACAATAGATGGGTAAACGTATTCAACAATCTTTCTATATCTAAGTCATTACAATTTCCTGCACCTAAAATAATTCCACCATTATTAGATGAGACTGTAGAATCTAATATAAAATTAGTTATTTCTCGCCTATAATCGCTCCACCTTGAATAGCCATCAAGTATTTTTTCTGAAACCACCAATTTATTATAATATGACATAATTATTCCCCTGCCTGTTAATTTCTTTTATCATAATAAATTATATCAGAAATGTATCTTCATTACCATTTGCTTTTACCTATTTCACATTGTATACTACTATTATGTATATGGTGTTACACGATTACTGAGCAACTGGGAGGTATTTATGAAAAAAGTAGTATTCTGCAAATGGAAAAGCATATGCGAGACTGGCATTGATAATGGTCTACAAAAATCAGGCTATGATATAACAAGAATAACTAAATTGATAGATAGTGTTGACTATGATATGGAGTATGGAAAATTGTTATCTGATACAATTTTGCAAACCAAACCAGACTGCGTATTTTCAGTTAATTTCATTCCTATTATCTCTAGAATATGTAACATTCATAAAATACCATATGTATGTTGGATTGTTGATAGCCCTTGCTTTCAACTATATTCAAATACCATTTCAAATCCATGCAATAATATATATATATTTGATAGGGATTTATACAATCAATTTTATCCCAAAAATCCAAATGGAATCTTCCATCTTTCACTAGCTTGTGATATAGATACTTGGGATAGTATAAATGTAACCAATGAACATCACAAATTGTACGACTGTGATATATCCTTTGTTGGCTCTCTATACTCAGAAAAAACAAGATACAATAGTATTGAAAATATTCCTCCTTACATACAAGGCTATGTGGATGGTTTAATTAATGCTCAATTAAATGTACTTGGCTATAATTTTATTGCTGATAGCCTAACAGAAGAATTTGTTAAAGAATTTAAAGCATGTGCTAAATGGATTCCTCTAGCTGATGATTATGAAGAAAGTGATTTAAGAATAATATCTGACACATATATTGGTTATAAATGTACGGAACAAGATAGAATAAGAACACTAAATGCTCTTGCAAAATACTACAATGTAGATTTATATACTTTAAGTGATACTAATACCCTTGAAAATGTTAATCTTTGTGGCCCTGCTGATTCAAACAAAATGATGCCTTATATAATGAAATGTAGTAAAATTAATCTTAATATGACAAATAAACCAATTAGTTCAGGATTGCCTCTTAGAATATTTGATATACTAGGAAGTGGCGGATTCTTAATAAGCAACTATCAACCTGAAATACCTGAACTATTTGAAATAGGCAAAGATATAGTGGTATATGAGAGCATTCCTGATTTAATTGAAAAAGTTAACTACTATCTACACAACGAAGAGGAAAGATTAGAAATAGCAAAGAATGGACATGACAAAGTAGCTATGTACCATTCTTATGATATTAAATTAAAATATATGATTGAGGAAGCAACAAATAGAGAGTATTCTCGATAAAAATCGTAAGATAAAAGCCGATACTATTTAAAATATCGGCTTCATATCATTTATTAATTTTTATTTTTCTTCCATACTATATTTAGGATGTAATGTTGTTCCGCCGATTTTACATGTTCTTTTTGGTATTAGTGGAAGATTTCCTTTATCAAAAACTGTTCTCCACCATTCCCATGCTAGTCCTGTACATTCACGTGCAAATATATGTATATTTTCACAATTTCCTTCTAGATATATTTCTGTAGAAAAACGTGCTGTACGATCTTGAGAATTTCCACTCCAATTCTTTCTTGTTACTATTTTATTTCCATTATCATCATATGAAATTTCATCCCAAGATACTCTAAACTGGGCAACATAAGCGCCTTCATGTATCAACGCAATTGTACCACCTGAATATTCTTTACTAGTAGTCTCTACATATTTCACCATGTTTATTACTTTTGCATTTACATTATCTTTTAAGAAAATAGTATTATAAAAAATAGGATATCCTGGATTTTTTCTACTATATTCTGAATTTTGTTCAATTATTTCTTTTACTTTTTCAAGATTATTGCATTTTACAACACTAATATGCTCTTTTGCTCCTCCACCAAGAACAATAACTGTAAAGTTGGTGTTTTTTAGTATTTCTTTATACTTCATATCTAAATCAGTACTTGCACCACTCATAGCAGCCTTAAATGCAGCTTTTACACTAGTATCTTTGCTATTAGTTTCTAACTTTACATATATTTTTCTTCCATAAGCCACTTTATTAACAAGTGCTGGTGGATTCTTCTTATCTACACCTTTTTTCACCAAATCATCCCATGATTGATTATCGTCAAATGTATCTGAAGGATTTTTAGGCATTTCAGAAGACACAGTATAGAATATTTGTTGTAATTCTGAAATAAAAACAGAAGTATCATTCTTATAGATTGCTTCAAAATCTATACCAAGTTCCTTATCCAGTTTATTTATATCAAAACCAAATTTTGCATTCATTTGCTGTTTGCTATATATCATACTCTCTTTATATACAGTTCTTGCTGCAATTTTATTTTTAGATGCATATTTATCATTCCAAACATTTACTCTTTGTTCTATTGCACTAGAAACATTTATGTAATCCGGAGAATCAACTGTAAACTCAGCTTCCTTTTCCATACCTGGAAGATCAATTCTAAACCTCATAGGCTTACGGTTAGCAACTAATATATCTGGATTATTATCTAGCAATTTACTATTTGCTTTAATTAAAGAGCCAGGAAACGCCCTATCTACAACTGATTCCACAATACCTATATCATAATTATTACTACTTAAATCCTTTTCTGTTCTTTCTATTACAATATATTTATTATTTTCTCTTTTTTCTTCGAAGGGCTTAAAGCTATCAAGCCCCATTTCTTTAGAAAGTAATATCTCATTCTCATCATACTTTAGTTCTAAAATTTTTTCATCTAATATATTCATAATATTTCGCTCCTTTTATTTTATAATATTTTATTAACTTATTCCTTGTTTAAACTCTTCCCATTTATGATTAGTTGTATTAAACACATATGGATTAGGACATATTTTTCCTGTTACATCATAATGACGTATAACTCTATCCGCTGGTATTTTATATTTTTGCATTAAATAATTTGTCAGCTCTTGTGTTGCTTTTACAGTAGCATCTTCAAAATACCAATCCTTATCTTCAGCACCCAAATGAGTTTTATCCTTTTTACGGACACACATTTCAATTCCTAATGAGTTAGCATTACGACATTCTGAATGAACATATTTTTTTGCTCCACAATGCCATGCAATATTAGCATCTTCTACACTTTGCCATACATCTCCATTAAATCCTACAAAATAGTGAGCACTTGCGCCTACTTCTCTCGATGCATAATACTGACAATTTGCTTGAGCATCTCCTAAAGCGCCTACATAATGTATAACAATGTATTTAATTCGTGAAGCTTGTCCCTTACTATAGTTATACTTACTTATTTTTTTGCTAATATTTATCATCATTCTATTCCTCCATTTCTTATTTTTTCTATAACTAATTCTTATTTTTTATAAATGCCTTCTCTTTTCCATCTAAGAATCGTACTATTATCGGCTGGACAATCCGGATTCTTATCTTCGCCTAACGCCTTTACAATAATTTCCTTACTATATTGTTTTTGGGGAACAACAAAATTAGGAATAATTGAATGAATTTTTTTACAAGAATTATTTGTACATCTAACCTTTATAATTCTAATATTTATTTTTTCAAATTCTGAATTAATAACATTCCTTCTGTATGAGCTATGTACATATACTTTACTCAAACAATTAGGACATAATAACTCTTTTGATTTTGACATTTCTTCAATTTTATCTAAAATCATAAATTCGTTATTAACGTATTTGGAACTGCCTACATCTAATACTTCAAAAATCATAACCATCCCTTCTCGTTTAAACTGCATTGTCAATAGTAACATTGTCTTATTATCTTTAACTCGGGCCCTTTAATAAGATAATCTAATTTTATTGGTTTCTTTTGGGAGTTTATAGGCATGTTATGTGAAAAATTGTAAATTTAAGAATTTTATTACTGTTATGTTTCTATGATATAAATTTTCACATCACTTACATTTAAATATACCATATTTTATTTTATTATTACTTTAGTGCACTGAATATTAATGAAAGGAGGAACCTATTATGGCAAAATTAAGTATAAATGATGAAGATACTTTAATCAGATTCTTTGAAAAATATGCAAATGGAGTTATAAATCAAGTTGAAACTAATATTGACTCCAAAACGTCTTATACATATAACGGAAATGTGGTTTATCATTATACCTTACATAAAGGTACAAACACTGTTTTCTATGCTCATGATAATGCTGGAAATGCGCATTTATTAGGTATAGGTAAACATAACGGAATAAATAATAATAACAAATGTAATATTTACAAATTAGAAAGAGGCTATATATTTGGTGGAAGAACAGAAGACGATGTAACTATTGGTGGTGAAAAAACTGAATGGAAAGATAACAAATTCTAGATTAGTTATCGTATAAGTACATATTTTAAAAAGCCTTACTCAGTACGACTGATATGATCCTCTATAAGTATACATGGTAAATAACCAAAATTACTTATGGAGGATTTCTTATGTCAAAATCACCACATACACCAGAGTTTGGGCAATGGTCTCACAAAAGTATCTTTGATGGGATAGGCTTTATGGTATTATTACCTTTTAAAACAAAAAAAGAAATTCTACATATTCATCAGATTTTAAAATGATGTGTATTGAAGCTGTTTTATCTTGAGACGGAAGTGTTAGTGACATTGTTGCAAGATATAATATTTCGGATTCTAGGGTTTTATGACACTGGATTTCAAGGTATAATGTCAATAGAGAACTTAAGGGCTATGACCCTAAACGTGAGGTCTATATGACAGAAGCAAGAAGAAAGACATCAACGGAAGAACGAAAAGAAATCGTTAAATACTGCATTAACCATAATCGAGATTATAAAGGAACTGCGAACTTATATTACGTTTCTTACAGTCAGATTTATTCTTGGATCAAAAATATGATGCTAATGGCGAAGATGCATTAACGGACAAACGAGGTCACCACAAAACAGATGATGAACTTGATAAATTGGAACGGTTACGCCGTGAGAATTTGAGGCTTAAACGCCAACTTGAAGAAGATGATATGGTCGTTGAATTATTAAAAAAGTGAAAGAATTCGAAGAGATATGCAAACATCTAGGAATATCAAGAACTGCATACTATAAACAGTTACACAGGGAAATACCTACACAAGAAAAAGAAAATATGGAGTTAGCTTCACTCATCAAAGAGTATGATGAACGTTTTCATCATATCTTAGGTTATCGTCGAATGACTTCTTGGATTAATCATTTTAATCAAACCAATTATAGTCAAAAACACTGACCACGGGCTAGATGCTGACTTTCTCAACGTATTTGACCATGTATGCAATAATTATTCTTTGGAATCAGAAAATAACAACGAATATTTATCTAATTTAATACTTTACACTAATAATTACAAACATATTATAATATTTTTCCCTTTAAATCCTAATTAATTAATTTTCTCTTTAATTCTTCAATTACATCATTCATATAATAAAAACCATACTTGCTTTTTACAAACCTAACAGCCAACATTGCCCCATTAGCAAATGCTTGTCTTGTAAAAGATTCATGAACAATGGTAAGTCTCTCATTCTCATTTGCACATGTAACTTCATGGATACCAACATACCCCCCTAACCTTATAGAAGATATTGGCACCCCTTCTCTATCAATTGCTGCCGCTATAATATTAGCAGTTGCTGTTCCTTTTGGTTTATCTTTTCGATGCCTTTCAATAATTTCGAAATCAAAGTCTGTTAGAATTTTAGACATTGTTGAAACAAAATCTAATAATAAATTAATTCCCAATGTAAGATTTGGAGCATATACTACTCCTAATTTATACTTACCTGAAAAATCTTTAATAGCTTCTATAATTTTTTCTTCATGATTTGTTGTGCATATAACTAATTTAGAACCGATTGCTTTACATATGTCAAGTAATTGCATTGTTACAATATTACTTGAAAAATCTACTATAACTTCAATCTCCTTTTTTTTCAAGCTAATCGTGTCTATACTTATTGGCAAAATTTGAATCCCCATAATTTTACCACGCATTATTTCACCTACATCTTTACCTATATATTCACTTTCATCACGAGCCAATACACAAACTAATTCCATTCCGTCTGTATCAAGCACTTTTTCAATCATTGCTTTTCCAGCTCTACCTATACCACAAATACAAACTTTCACAATAATCCCTCCTCCTATATCGAACCCAATATAAACTTAGTCATATTAACTAAATCGAATACTGGAAGACTTGTACTCTTCTTAATATCCTCTGTATACGGTGGCATATTTGTACATTCTAATACAATTGCCTTTACATCCGGGTTTTCTTCTATCATTTTATTTGCCACATATAATAATTCTTCCCTGCAAACTTCAGTATTAACACAATTCCAATTTTCAACCGTAAAGTTAGTAAAAACTGATTCCGTTTGTAATCCGTAAATAACTAATGGTATTCCCAAAGCATCAACTGATTTTAAATGATATTCTGTTAGGGTATCTGAATTGGCTGTTAATATACCTATTTTCCCATTTACAATTGAATATACCCATGGAACCATTAATAGCGCAGAAGTAAACACGGGTACACTTACCGCTTTCACTATTTCCCTTTGAAATAGTGATAGAAAACCACAAGAAGTAGTAATAGCTTTCACTCCCATTTTTTCTAATTCTTGAGCAGCTTCTATAAATGGTGCTATATCTTCATAAGTTAAGTTTAGCACTACTTTATCAGGAGTTTTATTCTTTACTACCTTATACAATACCGGGAAATCCCAAGTCTTTGCATTACCAATATCACCAATTACTCGAGGGAATTTTGTATCTAACATAATAACCCCTAACTCATAACCATATACACTATATCCACCATATTCTATTTTTTCCATCATGCACCCCGATTCTATTATATATTACCAAATAATATGACTTTCATTATTATCTTCATCTAACACAACTACATCAAATATTTTTCTTATTTTATTAATTTTATCGTAACAATCCTCTCGGTCTTTGGCTTTTATTAAAATTGGTCCATATTTACTAGCATCATCCGATAATGTGCTTACCTTCTTTCCTACTCTCATCTTATCCAAACAAACCTTAAACACGCCTTCAATGTCATACAACTTTTCTTTATTAATAATCTCTTTCACTATTCCTTCTTGTAACGCAAAGCACATCCATGCAGAAACCTTTTTTTCAAGTTGAAGTTTTTCAATATCTACTATTTTATTTGATACTATATAATCAATTATTATCTCGTTTACGTTTATTCCACTTGCAATAGGTGTTAAATGAGAGGATACATAAATTCCACCCCCCCTAGCTGCAATCTCAACAAGATAAACTTTCTGATCAATGTCACTAACAATATATTCTCCATGAGTTATTCCAAAAGAAAGTTCTAATCCTTCTACAAGTTTTTTATTAGTATCTAGTATAGCTTTTTCCGTTTCATCAAATATAGCTTCTGCAGATATTAACATACACATTTTAGATATATAATTTCCTTCTTTATCGAAATGCTCTTTTAAACCCAAATCTGTATTTATATACTTTCCTTCTAATGCTAAACCATCCACTAAATATTCTCTTCCAACTATAAATTCTTCTATTATAACATATCCACTTCGAGAATAAGCTCGTGTAGATTCAAAATTATTATATAAATCTTTTACAAAATTTAATTTAACAACCCCTTTACTACCACTACTATCTACTGGTTTCATAATAACTGGTAGTTGTAGTGTTTTTATTTTTTCTTCTGCTTCTTCTAAAGTCCTTGCTTTAAAAAAATTAGGAACTGAAATGCCTATTTCTTTTGCCTGTTGTCTCATAATATATTTATCAGAGAATTGAATTGATTTTTCATATCCGATTGTCTTTAACCCCATCTGTTCTGAAACATATGCAACTGTAGGCATAGCTACATCTGTTTGATCACTTAAAATAGCATCAATATTCTCATATTTGGCTATTTCTAATATTTGTTCTTTATTACGAGTATCAATATAATAATTTTGGTCTGAAAATTCAAACCCTGGCTCGTCTTTTTGGGGGCTTATTACAATTACATTATATCCCTTCTGTTTACATATGCAAATAAAAGGAATCTGTCCAATACCAGCACCCAAAATCATAACTTTTTTTTTCATATATTATCTTCCTTTTTCATCAGATTTAATTATTAACATCGTACAAAAAATATTCTTTGTCAATACACACTTGCTACTACTTGTCCTTCATACTCTTCATCTATTATATCTTCCACTACTTCTCCGCCTCTAACTTCATTATTGTACTTACCTTTAACTTCTGTCTTATGCCCCTTACCTCTTAAGAACCATTCGTATTCAATATCAATATGCCCTATATCTATTGCCCAGTATCCTAGGTTAGCCAAATCATACGCAAGTACAGTTGCTGTAGCACCAAGAGCAATTAGTACTAATTTATCCTTACTTAATTTCTTTGTCTCATTAAGAATATCATCATATCTATCAAATGCATTCTCTGCAGGACATAATATTCTCTCAATACTATTAGCATTAGCAAATAAATCATTACCAACACCTAGTCTACTCTTACAGCCTTCCACAATTACAACATTTTCATTATTCCATATCTGCTTAATATGCTCAAACCTTTGTCTTGGAGCATCTGTATTATTATCACTGCAGATTACATAAGGTCTTGTAAACCATGTGTCTACATAAGTTTTGTCTATATCGATAAGTTCTCTATGCCTCTTTCTAACCTCTGCTGTAATATACATTCTTATATCATAAGCTCCTTGAGATGTATATCTATCAAGACTTCCATATATGTCCATTATACCAATTAAAACATTTTCATTTTCAGACCTTATTACTTCATACAATTTCTCAGCCAATCGTGGATTATCCTTTTGATACTTTGCTCTATGTACATTATCTATTAGGGCAAATTCTCCATCTCCATATCTAGATACACTTTTTCTAGTTTTTATGATTAAATCAACAGTCTCATCTACAGATAATATATTAGGTTTAAATAATTCTTCTTGATTACTCAACACTTCATATTTAATATTATTAATTGCTTTATCAAATGCAACTTGTGCTATGGATATATGTTCTATATCCATTGCTATATTGCTAAAGTTACTTACATCATTTGATAAATCATTTATTATTCCAATAATATTTTTATTTATATTAGTTAACTCTTCTATTTTCTTATTAACCTTTGTTATTTCACTATTACTTATATTATCACTGCTATCCACTACAGCATTATTAGAATATAATTTAATAATAGATGGTTCTACACTAAATATCTTGCTATTAACACTAGATATGCATAATACACCAAGCAAATGTGCATGTGACATTATCTCCACATTGTCTATAGTTCTATTAGTAATATAATAATCAACTTGAGCTAATATACTTCTATGGTCTTCAACTTGTCCTATATACAAATTTACATAGCAATCGTTTTCTTCATATTTATCAAATATATTATTTAATAATGCTAATTTATCTTCTAAAAATTCATCTTCTACAACATATAACAACAACTCATTATTAGTATCGGAAAAGGTTTCAATATACTCTGATATTACTCTTTCATATGTTGGATAGTCTTGCTCAAAATCAGGAATATAATAATATATTTGACCTTCACCAGTCTTAGAAATAATATTTATATCAACCAATTCAATGCTGCCGATTTCTCCATCTGCTTCTACCTCATATTCACTTATAAACCCATCAATATCTCCACTCATTAATAATTCTTGGCTTGCAACAATTTTTTCATGCTTCCAATTCCACCATGAGATTTTTCTAAGAGAATCTATTTGATGTTGTTCGAATCTATATCCGATTACTTTTGCTGGATTCCCCCCAACAATTGAATATGGTGGCACATCCTTTGTTACAAATGCTCCTGCAGCTACTACAGCACCATCCCATATTGTAACACCACTCATAATTGTCGCATCACGACCAACCCAACAGTCATTACCTATTATAATTCCACCTTTGCGCACTATATTTTCAGGCTCATTGTATGTAATTCCACTTATTCTTCCCTGCGTTACTCTTTTATAGTCATGGTTTAAATCAATAATAAAACTAACATTGTGTGCAACTGAAGTATATCTTCCTATTTGAAGGCTATATATATCACTATCAATAAGATTGCAGTCTAAAGTAGCCTCCATAATATAGCTATCTCTGCCAATAGCTATTAGAGGAAACTCTTTACCTTCGTTAAATATATCTTTATATATTATTGTATCTTCTTTTATGCTATACTCTGCAATATTAATCTTTGACAACATAGTTTCCCTCTTTCTTAAATACCCTTAATCAACAATACCCCTAATAACTTCTATTACATAATTTTGTTCTTCCTCTGTTAATGCAGGATGAATAGGTAATGTAATACATCTATCATAAAACTCCTCTGCATTTTTGCACACTACATCACTATATCCATTGTTTTGGTAATAAGGATGTTTATACACTGGTATATAATGTACATTTACTCCAATACCTTTATCCCTTAGCTTCACAAATACTTCTGCTCTATTTTGATTATTAATCTTTATCATATATAGATGCCATCCACTTATACATCCTTCTTGTTGAAATGGTATCTCTATATTTTTCATATCCTTAAATGCCTTATTATATTTATCAGCAATATTTCTTCTCTTCTCAATGAATCCATTTAGCTTATTCATCTGAGAGACTCCTAATGCACATGAAATATCAGTAATACGATAGTTATAACCTAGTTCTAACTGTTCATAATACCAACCACCATCATTCTTTGACATAAGATTTTCATCTCTTGTTATTCCATGTGTACTAAATAACCTTAATTTATTATATAGTTTCTCATCATTAGTTGTAATCATTCCGCCTTCTCCAGTTGTTATTGGTTTAACTGGATGAAAGCTAAAACAAGTCATATCTGATAAAGAGCCTATCTTCTTATCCTTATATTCTGCTCCTAAAGCATGGGCTGCATCTTCAATAACAATAAGATTATGCTTATCTGCAATATTATATATTCTGTCCATATCACAAGGTTGTCCTGCATAATGAACTGGAATTATTGCCTTAGTCTTACTTGTTATCTTTCTTTCTATATCATTAGGATCAATATTATATGTTTTACTGTCTATATCTGCAAATACTGGTTTACCACCACAATATAATACACAGTTTGAAGATGCTGCAAAGGTAATAGGCGTAGTAATTACTTCATCATCCTTACCTATTCCTGCTGCCAAACAAGCTATATGTAATGCTGCTGTTCCATTTGCTACTGCAACTGCATATTTAGCACCTGTATATTCACATACTTTTTTCTCAAATTCAGTTACCATAGGTCCTGTTGTTAAGTAATCTGACCTAAGCACCTCTATAACTGCATTAATATCTTCTTCATCTATAAATTGTCTACCATACGGTATATTCATCTGTTTTCCTCCAATATCTAGTCAACTATATCCCAAGAAACAGGAGTTCCTTTATTAACACTTTTTCTAAATTTTTTTCCCAATATTTCTTCATAATACATAGTATGCATTCCATACCCTGGTCTAATAGATTTTATATTGTCAGCAGTAATTACTTCACCTTCTTCTACATCTTTTGCAACATATAGCGATCTAGATCTTAACCTAGCTTTCTCTTGCTTATCTGTTAGTGTATATGCACAATTACCTAATGCTTTTTCTAAATTTCTCACTTGTCTAACCATATCTTTGAATTCTTGCATTTCCATTGAAAATCCACCATCAGGTCCACCATCACTTCTTTTTATGGTCACATGTTTTTCTATTACTTTTGCTCCCAACGCTACTGCTCCTAATACTACTTCTGAACCAAATGTATGATCCGATATACCTACAAGGCAACTAAATGTATTAGCCATATTTGGAATATTATTTAAGTTAACATCTTCATAAGGACAGGGATATTCTGAGGTGCATTTTAATAATATTATTTTATCATTACCCACTTCTTTACAAACATCAATTGCTCTTTCTATATCTTCTAAATGTGCTATTCCTGTTGAAATCATTATTGGCTTTCCTGTTAAAGCAGTTTTACGAATAAGCGGAATATCTCTTATTTCAGGAGCTGCAATCTTATATGCCGGCATATTTATACTTTCCATAAAATCAACAGCAGTAAAATCAAAGGGCGATGAAAAACATGCTAATCCTAAACTATTAGCATATTCTTGTAAATCGCCCTGCCACTCCCATGGGGTATATGCTTTTTGATATAAAGAATATAAGGTCTCGCCTTCCCATAAACCACCTTTTTGACTTTGAAAATGCTCACTATCACAATCAATTGTAATTGTATCTGCTGTATATGTCTGTAATTTAATTGCATCTGCACCTGATTCAGCAACTCCTTTAATTATTTCTTTAGCTCTATCATAATCCATTAAATGATTTGCTGACATTTCTCCAATTATATAAACTGAATCACTATTACTAATTATTTTATCTTCTATTATAATTTCATTTACCATATTAAAATTACCCCTATTAACCATTATTCTTTTTCATATATTTGTACTTTATCTCAGCCAACATCCAGTCCTCTTCATTATCAATATCCTGAACTTCCATTTCTGGCATAATTAATGGCATAATAACCTTTTCTTCCTCACTTCTATTTAAAAAAGAACTTACATCCTTCATATAAAACTGTCCACAATCATGGTAATATGGCTCCAAATCTTGTGATCTAGACAATCTATATTCAGGATACTTATATTCTAATTTTTCTATATTATCAGAGTTATCTATAATATAACAACGTTGTGGTGGAAATGAATATTTTACAACTGGCGTAACACCATCACATTTATTATTAATCATAAGGTTATAGGCTTTTACTAATTTGTCTGCTGTTACAAATGGTGCTGTAGGATAAATACAACAGGCATAATCAAATTCTTTTCCTATATCATTGTACTTTGTAAATACTTCTCTTAATACCTCTGCTGTTGTTGCATAATCATTAGATGTCTCTTCACTTCTCATAAATGGTACACTAGCACCTGCTTTAACTGCAATTTCTGCAATTTCTGCATCGTCAGTGGAAACCATAACCTCATCAAATATTCCAGATTCTATAGCTGCTTTAATGGAGTATTCTATTATTGGTCTTCCACAAAATTCTTTTATATTTTTCCTAGGAATTCTTTTACTGCCTCCGCGTGCAGTTATTATAGCTATACTACTCATTAATCCACCACCATTATAATTTACTATTTTTCATCTCTTCTAGCTTGTCCTGTATTTCCTCTATAGTAAGCCATGCTGTATTCTTATCTGAACTATATTCAAATTCTGGAGTTACTTTTTTACCACCTTGAAGTATTTTATCTTCATTCCACCAATTAAAATGTGGATATATAATATAATGATTATCATATTCATAAGTTGTCATGGAATCTTCTCTTGTAATCATTACTTCATGAAGTTTCTCACCTTCTCTGATTCCAACCTCTGGCATTGTACATTTTGGTAACATAGCTTGAGCCAAGTCTGTAATCTTAAATGATGGTATTTTAGAAATAAATGTTTCTCCACCTTTAGCCTCTTCTAATGCTTTAATCACTAACTGAACTCCTTCATCTAAACTAATCCAAAATCTTGTCATTCTATAATCTGTAATTGGTAAGTCTTCACTGCCTGACGCCAATATATTTTCAAAAAATGGTATAACTGAACCTCTGCTTCCTGCAACATTTCCATATCTTACTATTGAAAAACATACATCCTTCTCTCCTGCATAAGCATTAGCCGCTATAAATAATTTATCTGATACTAATTTAGTACCTCCATATAAGTTAATAGGATTAACTGCCTTATCTGTAGACAACGCAACCACTTTCTTAACACCACAATCTAAAGCTGCATCTACTATATTCATTGCACCATCAATATTAGTCTTCACTGCTTCCATTGGATTATATTCACAAGTAGGAACTTGCTTAAGAGCTGCTGCATGTATAACATAATCAACTCCATCGAAGGCTCTATATAGTCTATCTTTATCTCTAATATCACCAATAAAAAATCTTAGTCTATCTGATAGAGGATGATTTTTATATTTATTTTGCATTATAAATTGTTTATATTCATCTCTCGAATATATAATTATTTTTTTTGGCTCATAGTGTTGAAAAACATAATCTATAAATTGATTTCCAAAAGAACCTGTTCCTCCTGTTACTAATATAACCTTACCATTTAGCATATTATAATATCCTCCCAATTTCCTTAGCTATTCTTACTGCACCTTGTCCATCGACTCTGTTCTTTGCTTTTTCAGAATATTGTCTTCTCTTTTCAATATCTGATGTAAGCATATTTATATAATCATTAATCTTTTCTACTATCTCATCCCTATTATACCTTATATCGCCTGCATATAACATTATATTTTTTTCACCGTATAGCTTCGCACTTTTCTGATTATCCGCCATAGAAAAGCAAATAGTAGGCACTCCACATGCACATAATTCAGCTAATGTAGTTCCTCCTGCTGATATTGCTATATCACTTATCTTCATTATATCTGCCATATTCTGCACATTCTTATGCAAAATAACATTATTCATAGATAATACTACTTCCTCAATCTCGCCTACATTATTATATAATCCGCCAACAATAACATGAATATTAATTCCTCTCATCTTATTATTATGTGACATCATTCTCAACAAACCTGGAACAACATTACACATATCTGTTCCACCAGTTGTTAGCATAATATCCGTTACATCCTCTTTAATAGTTATTTGACTATTCGCAAATTCTTCTCTTAGAGGAATATATTTTGCTCCTACTAATAAATGTGTAATCTTATTACTATACTTATCTTTAATATCTTCACTGCCTAAACTGTACTTTACAATCATATCTACAGGACATTCATAGAAGTTACCGTCATCAATATATATAAGTTTACAATGTTTATTGATTTCATACAAATAATTATAGTCAATATCATAAGAATCCACTAACATTTTTGTTATATTATATTGACTTATAATATCTACAAGTTTATCTATTTCCAAACTTTTTTGGTTCCACTCATTATTAATTAGTATACATTTAAAATTATTTTGTAATACTAGATTTTCTGCCATATCATCAGACACTATAAATAAAACATCCTCATTTAACTTTTCTACTTGCCTCGCAATAGACATACACCTCATTACATGACCAGTTGCTATATATTCATTTGCATCTACGCGTATTCCTAACATTACAATATCTCCCAATATATTATATATTACTCATTTTATCTTGTACCTTCTCTATCATCTCATCCCACATAGGCATTACCTTAGCTTCTGTCTCCAATAGTTTATTATAGTATTTTATTATCTTTTCATATAATCTTATTGTTTCATCTAATGGATTATCACTAGCCTCATATATATCATCCGTCATCTCAAGTTCTTCTTCAAGGGATGATTCAACAAAGAAAAATGCTTCTAGTGATTCTTCTATTAATTGATTACCTTTAAATACGCTTTTCTCAATATTATCTAAATCTCTATTGGTATAAGTTCCCCTCTTTATCAACGTTACTCCTCTATTCATATCACTAACAGCTTCTGATAATACTCTCTTTATCTTTTTAAAATTATCTTTACTCTTTATATAATCCTGCACGATTGATTTTTTAATATTTTCATTAAAGGTTTCTCCTACACTATCAATAATAGCTTCTATATCATATTCATTTGTACAATAATTATCTATTACCTCTTTAAGAGTCATTATCGTACTACCCTTAAACTTAGCGCCACCCTCAGTAGCATCTATAACCTCTACTTTATCTGATAAATACTCTATCTGCATATTATACCATTTAATATATTCATAAAAGTCAGGAGTGGTATATGCAGTATTTCCATATACATCTTCAACTTCAATCATGTTATCTGGTCTATTACGATCATTATATTCTTCTTCTCCTGCATGATGTTTATTACCTGATGTTGCTAAATCTTGTCCAATTAGTACAACTCTACTAAACTCCCAATATACTGCTAGATAAAATGCAAAAGTAGCTACTGAACCGCCTATAGGAAATGCAGGAATATAACTTCCGTACTTATTAAAGATTTCCGTATTATATGGTTCATAAGAAGTTCCATATATTAATCTCTTCCCTCCATCCAATCTATTAATTACATTAATATTAGAATTAGGGCTAATGACTAGGGGACTGTTTTTAAGTCTATCATCATCAAATATCCATAGTGGTTTTCTAGGGTCAACTGTACATACCATATCTGGTTCTATACCTTGATTTAATAAATATATAGCAGCTCTGTCTACAGCTATAATCAAGGCTTTATTTTTTGCTTCTTTTAAATAATGTACATTTTTTTCTAATGATGGACCTGCAGCAACTACTATAGCTATCATATCTTTGGGAAACTTATTTAGAAAATCATAAGAAGTCGTAACAAAAGGCAAATGCACTAGGGATTCTATGGAATTCTTTAGTGTATCTTCTGCAAATTCTATTATAGTATTACATTCTATTGATTTTGTTTTTAATATATCACCACATAAACTCTTAAACCATTTTTCCCTATCACTAAACAACCTATCATACTTAGACAATGTATATATAAATAATAGCTTCCAATTGCTATATGAAAACGCATCATTTAACCATATATTAAGCTTATTTGAATTATAATCTTCTACAAATATATGTATTTTTCTATTATTTAATATATCTGTTAAATCATAATTTTCTAATACATGTTTAAAGACTTCTGGAGAGGGTTCATAAAATATGTAAGCTGCCTTGCTATCTTCCATATTAATAAGTTCTCTAGCTAACGTTCCATTACCAAATCCAACAAATGCTAGCTTGCTTCTAGGATCCATATCCTTACACTTTTCAATTATTCTTAACGCCTCTGCTGTAGGACTATATGTGCTACTCATATAGTATCTCTTATTATCAGCTTGTAATTCTATATATTGTCCTTCTATCTTAGCATCAAATGTATAGACTTTTATATCATTGCTATATTCTATATAATTAATTATTCCTTCATATAGGTCTTTATCATTATTTTTAATACATTCTATATTTTTATTAAAGTATGACATATTATATCCCCCTATATATATTTATCTATAACATCTACTAATTCATATTTTATAACATCTCCTAATAATATAGGGTCATCTGATTGCATAGCCTCTAGTAGTTTTTGCAATATCTGTGTATAACCCAACATTTTACTATTATCTGCAATATTACCACCAATATTTGCTAGATACGGAAGATATTCATTTAACTTTCCAACACCTTCGTTATACTCATCATTATATAATATATCTATTATATCATTCAATCCATTTATTAATAATCCTAGTTCCATATATCCTCCCATACAAATATATTTTTATACAAATAAAGCTGGCCAAATGGCCAGCGATATTTGCAATAATACTTATAATTATTGAAGTAATGATAATACGCCTTGGTTAGACTGGTTAGCTTGTGCAAGCATTGATTGAGCAGCTTGTTGTAGGATATTACTCTTAGAGTAGTTAACCATCTCTTCAGCCATATCTGTATCACGGATACGAGACTCTGCTGTTTGAAGGTTCTCTGAGTAGTTCTTTAAGTTATTAACAGTATACTCAAGTCTGTTTTGTACAGCACCTAATTT
>JAVBSN010000090.1:0-9427 GCA_031547045.1 Lachnospiraceae bacterium | reverse complement strand
CTATAGGATGAAATCAAATCCAACTGTTAGAGATACAGATGGAGATGGAATATCTGATAATGAGGATAGCACACCATTATCATATACGATTACAGATAGAACACTAGCTTGGGTAGCTGGATTGAGTTATAATAATTTAGGTGGAAAAAAATATTGGGGAAAGACAATTTCAGAAGCAGCCAAACTTAATGGTGAACCATTAAAAAACTTTGATGCAGAAGCAATAATGGCATTAGGAAATGCTTATATTGTAAGTGGTGTAGATTCCGGTGATAATATGTATAGTAATATTAATTGTTTTGGATTGGGATGCGTATCCATTCTAATACCACAATATAGAACAAAATCAAGTATTATAATTGGATATAGAGGTACAGAAATGGACAATGGAAGTATGATATTTGACATGGTTGAAGATTATAGATTAGGATTTGGAGGCATATCAGGGCAATCAATAGAAGCCTATAACTATTATAAAAGAACAGCCGGGAGTTCGAGTTTTAATTACTATGTAGCAGGACATTCTTTAGGAGGAAGGTTAGTACAAGAAATACTTTATAAAGTGTATAAATATAACAGTGCAACAAAACCTAGCCACTCAGCAACATTTAATGGATTAGGTTATAATAAGATAGAATATGCATCGCTTAATAATGATATATTATCAAAATATAAAACAAGTTTAGTGAATTATTATTATGGATTTGATATAATAGGTGGAAGTTTAGGTAATTCTTCAACTTTTACTAGAGCAGGTAAAGATATAAAATTAGTAGGGAAATATTCTACAGGTACATTATTTGTATATACTGATGAAATGTCTGTGCGATATCATGGTATATTATCTTTGCAAAATGATTATGACCTTATTAATATATATAATAAAAAAATAAATTAAGTTATGAAAATAGTGCATTATATAAAAAATTAGGATAAAGTAAGTTTATTTTACTATTTAATGATTGTATAATATTGCTAATAAAATATATAATGAGACAATTAATTATTATAGTTAGGAGAATGTATGAAATATATAAAAAAAATTGGATTAATCTTATTTAGTTTATTTATATTACTTTTGGGATGCATTGGTACAATTTTAATAAGTGTTTTGAGTTCAATGGGGATAGAGCAGATTTTAGAACAATCTGGATATGGAACTACAGAATTTATAATGTTTGTTATATTTAGTGCCTGTACACTAGTATGTGCATTGATTAGTTCAATTCCTATTTGGTCAATACCTTTTAAAGACGAAAAGGATAGATTGATAAGGCAAATAATTACTACATTAATATATATATGTATATCAATATTGGTTTGTGTTGCTACATTGGGATTATTTTAATATTAGTATTTAAAAGAGGGAGAGACTATGAGCAATATTAAAAAAATAGAATTAAAATTACTTAGTTTTTATTTGTTATGTATAGGATGGGGATTAACACCAATATTAAGTGTATATTTAATGCGTATGATAGTTGGAAAATTTAATTTAATACATATTATAATTTCCTATTCTATATGTGATATAATGTGTTCTATGATTAGTTCAATTCCTATGTATTTTTTATCATGCAAAGATGAAAAAACTAGAATTAAAAGACAAATCATAATTATCATAATATATATTATCATTATAGCTACAGCATGGTTTGCAGTATTTGATATTTAATTTAAATGGAGGAATTATTCTTGGAAAATAAAACAATAGAATCTAATAATAAAAGTGATATAGGGATTAAACAAGAGTTAATTAGTGAAGAACCATTTATTATAAAATATGATAATAGGGATGATGCTGAAAGAGGGTTTGTGGTATCATTAATAACACTTATAGTATTTATACTTTTAGGTTTTATAGCAATATGTTTTGACTATGGATTTGTGTTTTTTATAGCAATAATGATAATATCAGCATATGGTATTAAAGTTTCTAAAAAAGGGATAACATCTAGTGATAGAAAAACGGCTATAGCTGGTATTATAATGGGGGTAGTAGTTGAAATAATTAATTGCGGTATACTTCTTCTTATATGTATATTAAAAACACTTAATTTCATTATATACTAAACACCCCCTGTCAAGAAAAAACACTTGACATACATCATATGATATAATATAATTACCACTTGTAAAGCAAAAATACTTTACAGGTGGTGTTTTTATGGAGAAGATTGTTAGACAAAATTTACTATTTGATTTTTATGGGCAGTTATTAACTGAACATCAGAAAAAGGTATATGAAGAAATCATAATTAATGATTTATCATATTCAGAGATTGCTCAGATAGAGGGAATTAGTAGACAGGGCGTGTATGATTTAATTAAACGCTGTGATAAAATCTTAGAGGAATACGAGGATAAGCTTAAGCTTATTGAGAAATTTCAGAATACTAAGAAAATGGTAAGCCAGATTAATGAATTGGCTAATGAACTTAAAGAAGACAACGATAACATAATTTTAATTGATAAGATAGAAGAGATTGTAAAAATATCCAATGCTATATGCGAAGAGTATTAGGAGGTTATTAGATGGCATTTGACAGTTTATCTGATAAATTACAGAATGTATTCAAGAAGCTACGAAGTAAAGGTATGCTGACTGAAGAAGATGTAAAAGAAGCTATGAAAGAAGTTAAGAGAGCTTTATTAGAAGCAGATGTTAACTTCAAAGTAGTAAAACAGTTCATTAACTCAGTAAGTGAAAGAGCTGTTGGTGAAGAAGTATTAACTGGTCTTAATCCGGGACACATGGTAATTAAGATTGTAAAAGAAGAGATGGATAAGTTGATGGGTTCAGAAACTACTGAACTTAAACTATTACCTTCTAATGAAGTTACAGTTATTATGATGTGTGGTCTACAAGGTGCAGGTAAGACAACTACAGTAGCCAAATTAGCAGGACAATTTAAGAACAAAGGTAAGAAGCCATTACTTGTTGCTTGCGATATATATAGACCAGCAGCAATTGAACAATTACAGATTAATGGAGAAAAACAAGGTGTACCAGTATTTACTATGGGAGATAATCATAGTCCTGTAGATATTGCTAAAGCAGCATATGAACATGCGCTAAAGAATGGCATTAACCTTATGTTTTTAGATACAGCAGGTCGTCTTCATATAGATGAAGAGATGATGGGCGAATTACAGGACATCAAAGAAAATGTTCAAGTAACACATACAATACTTACTGTTGATTCAATGACAGGTCAAGATGCCGTTAATGTTGCTACTAACTTTAATGACAAGATTGGTATAGATGGAGTTATTCTTACTAAATTAGATGGTGATACTAGAGGTGGTGCTGCATTATCAATAAAAGCAGTAACTGGTAAACCAATATTATATATTGGTGTAGGTGAGAAGTTATCTGATTTGGAACAATTCTATCCAGATAGAATGGCAAGTAGAATTCTTGGAATGGGTGATGTAGAAACCCTTATAGAGAAGGCTCAAAGTGCTATTGATGAAGATAAAGCAAAAGAAATGACCCAGAAGATGAAAAAGGGAGGATTTGATTTTAATGATTTCCTTTATCAAATGGAACAGATGGAAAAAATGGGTGGCATGCAAGATATGTTATCTATGATTCCAGGAATGGGTAATCAGCTTAAGAATGTAGAAATAGATGATAATGCAATGAAAGGCCCTAAGGCAATCATTCAATCTATGACTGAAAAAGAAAGAAGTAATCCAAACATACTTAACCCAAGCCGTAAGCATAGAATTGCAAAAGGTGCAGGTGTTGATATAAGTGAGGTTAATAGATTAGTAAAGCAATTTGAACAATCTAAGAAAATGATGAAACAAATGTCAGGTATGATGGGTGGCAAAGGTAAGAGAAGAGGCGGATTTAAGATGCCTTTTGGATTTTAATCATAAGAGACTATAAAGTGTATAATTCGCTTATTTAGTTTTATGATATATATGGTATATATATTTATAAGGAGGTGAAATGAAAATGGCAGTAAAGATTAGATTAAAGAGAATGGGACATAAAAAGGCTCCTTTCTATAGAGTAGTTGTAGCTGACGCAAGAGCACCAAGAGATGGTAGATTTATCGAGGAAATCGGTACTTACGATCCAAATGTTGAACCAAGTGCAATTAAATTTGACGAGGAAGCAGCTAAGAAATGGCTCGCTAACGGTGCACAACCAACTGATACAGTTGCTAAGCTTTTAAAGAAAGCTGGTATTGAGAAATAGGCTTGGGAGGTGTTTATTAATGAAAGAATTAATAGAAGTAATTGCAAAATCCCTAGTTGATTGCCCAGATGAAGTTAAGGTTACTGAGACTGAGACAGAAGACACAATTACATTAACACTTAATGTAGCTGCTGATGATATGGGTAAAATTATCGGAAAGCAAGGTAGAACTGCTAAGTCGATTAGAACTGTAGTGAAAGCTGCGGCTTCAAAAGGCGATAAAAAGGTAATTGTAGAGATTCAATAATCATTAAGGGTTGTTTGTATATACGAACAACCCTTTTTTATGAGGTGAATAATGGACGAATTGATAAAGATTGGTATAATTACATCAAGTCATGGTATACGTGGAGAAGTAAAAGTATATCCAACAACAGATGATGTAAATCGTTTTAAAAAATTAAAAGAATGTATAATTGCTACAAAAAGAGAAAATATTACTGTGCATATTGAGAATTGCAAATTCTTTAAAAATATGGTTATATTAAAATTCAAAGAATATAGTAATATTAATGATATTGAAGTATTTAGACAATGTGATTTGTATGTTACGAGGGAAAATGCTGTAAAATGCAATAAAGATGAGTATTTTATAGGTGATATAATAGATTCATTGGTAATTGATGACAAAGGACAAAAGATAGGAAACTTAACAGAGGTATTAACAACAGGTGCTAATGATGTATACGTTATAAAACAAGAAAATGACAAAGAAATCTTGATACCTGCCATAAAACAATGTATTATAAACGTTGATTTAGATAATAAGGTTATAACGGTGCAGCTAATGGAAGGCATGGTGGATTAATGAATTTTCACGTATTAACCCTATTTCCAGATATGATACGAGATGGAATAGGAACTAGTATTACGGGTAGAGCGTTAAATAAGGGAAGTATAAGTCTTAATGCAATAGATATTAGAGATTATACAAAAGATAAACACAATAATGTTGATGATTATCCATATGGTGGTGGTGCAGGCATGGTTATGCAAGCAGAGCCAATATATAATGCTTATATGGAAGTAATAGAGCATATACATATAGAAGATGATAATAAAAAGAAACCTAGAGTAGTATATGTTACACCACAAGGTAAAGTATTTAATCAAGATATGGCTAAAGAATTTGCTGAGGAAGAAGATTTAATTATACTGTGTGGGCATTATGAAGGTGTAGATGAAAGAGTATTAGAATTAATTGTTACAGATAATGTTTCAATTGGAGACTATGTACTTACAGGTGGAGAACTACCAGCCATGGTAATGATTGATGCAATATCAAGGTTAGTACCAGGTGTACTTAATAATAATGTATCAGCAGAGTTTGAAACATTCTACAATAATTTGCTAGAATATCCTCAATATACAAGGCCAGAGGAGTTTATGGGAATGAAGGTTCCTGAAGTGTTACTTTCAGGGCATCATGCAAATATAGAAAAATGGAGATTAGAACAATCTTTAGAAAGAACTAGAGAAAGACGTCCAGATTTATTGGATAAATAATACAGAATAGGAGAGCAATTAGTATGAAGAAGTATAGTGAGTTGAGTAAAGAAGAATTAGAGGCATTAAAATCAGAGTTAGAAGCAGAGTATTCAAAATATCAAGACATGAATCTAAAATTAGATATGTCAAGAGGAAAACCTTCTACGGAGCAATTAGATTTATCAGTAAATATGATGGATGTTCTTAGTAGTGAGGCTGATATGAAGAGTGTTGATGGCACAGATTGTCGTAACTATGGAGTACTTGATGGTATTGATGAAGCAAAACAATTAATGGCAGATTTTAATGAAGTAGAGAAGAAAAATATAATTATATATGGTAACTCAAGCTTAAATATTATGTTTGATACAATTGCTCATGCTATGATGTTTGGTGTATGTGGAAATACTCCATGGGGCAAGCAAGACAAGATTAAGTTTTTATGCCCAGTTCCAGGATATGATAGACATTTTGCTATTACAGAATTAATGGGAATAGAGATGATTAATATACCTATGACAGAAAATGGTCCAGACATGGATATGATAGAAGAGTATGTTAATAATGATGAAACAGTTAAAGGTGTTTGGTGTGTACCTAAGTATTCTAATCCTCAAGGTATATCTTATTCAGATGAAACTGTACTTAGATTTGCTAACTTAAAACCAGCAGCAAAAGATTTTAGATTGTTCTGGGATAATGCATATAATGTTCATCATTTATATGATGATAATCAAAATGAGATTTTAGAGATAATTACTGAATGTGCAAAAGTAGGAAATGAAGATATGGTTTATAAATTCACTTCAACTTCTAAGGTTACATTCTCAGGTTCAGGTATTGCAGCATTAGCAGCATCAGATGCAAATATGGCTGATATTAAGAAAATGCTTACAATTCAAACAATTGGTCATGATAAAGTTAATCAATTACGTCATGTAAGATATTTTAAAGATATGGATGGAATTAGAGCTCATATGAGAAAACATGCTGATATATTAAGACCTAAATTTGAAATGGTTTTAGAAATATTAGAAGCTGAATTAGGTGGACTTGAGATTGGTTCATGGTACAATCCAAAGGGTGGATACTTTGTAGCATTCGATTCTATGGATGGTTGTGCAAAAGCAATAGTAGGAAAAGCAAAGGATGCAGGTGTTGTTATGACTAATGCAGGAGCTACATATCCATATGGAAAAGACCCTAAAGATTCTAATATACGTATAGCACCATCTTTCCCGAATGTAGAAGAATTAAAACAAGCCACAGAGTTATTTGTTTTATGTGTTAAATTAGTAAGTGTTGATAAGTTATTAGCTGACATGGCATAAATTATTAATAAATGGATATAGTTATAGAGGAATCATAAGAAAATTAGCAATTAAAGTACTTGATATATTAAAAGTACTGTGGTATTATATTGTAGTTGCGAAAAATGGATGGTCCTCTGCATCATAGAGATAGCAAGAACGTCTAAATAATAAGGAGGCACATATGAACGATATTATTAAGAATATTGAAGCTGCACAATTAAAAGAAAATGTAGCACAATTTAACGTAGGTGATACTGTTAAAGTATACGCTAAGGTTAAAGAAGGTAACAGAGAAAGACTTCAAGTTTTCGAAGGTACAGTACTTAAGAGACAAGGTGGAAGCAATAGAGAAACTTTCACAGTAAGAAAAACATCTAATGGTATTGGTGTAGAAAAGACTTGGCCATTACATTCTCCAATCATTGATAGGGTTGAAGTTGTTAGACATGGTAAAGTTAGAAGAGCTAAGCTTAACTACTTACGTGATAGAGTTGGTAAAGCTGCAAGAGTTAAAGAGTTAGTTAAATAATGAGCGTTAACGAGCAAGAGTAGGTGTAACCTATTCATTGCGAGTGGTGAATGTCGATTACAAGCATTGCTTGTAATATAATATCAACAACACATTGACTGGAGTATATAATTACTCCAGTCTTTTTAAAAGGTAGGATTGTTATGGGTCGTAATAGAAGACGAAGAAATAGTATTCGTGTAAACAAGATGAGAGAACGCCAAGACTTTGATAGAAGAAGATTTATAAAAGAACTTGGTCAATGGATATTATCAATAGCAGTAGTGGTAGTATTAGGATATAGTATCATTACATTTGGAGTACAGACATTGAAAATTGTTGGGCAATCTATGAATCCAATACTTGAAAATGGAGATACAGTATTAGTTAATAAGGTAATATATAATTTTAATGATATAGAGAGATATGATATAGTAGCATTTAAACTTAGAGATGAAGAAGATAGCTATTATAATGTAAAACGTGTTATTGGAATGCCAGGTGAGACAATTAAAATAGAAGGTGGACATGTTTTTATAAATGGAAAATCTTTAGATAATCTTCCTTTTGATGATTTAATAACAACTGAGGGAATAGCCGGTGAAGGTATTACTCTAGGAAATAATGAATATTTTGTTATAGGTGATAATGTAAATAATAGTGATGACTCTAGATTTGTTAATGTTGGATGTATTGAGGAAACAGAAATATTAGGAAAAGTTTCATATAGAATTAGTCCAAGTAAAGATAGAGGCAAGATTGAATAGATAAGTAGGATAAAACAAGTAATAGACTTTGAATATAAAGTTAAAGAGGTAAAAATATGAATATTCAGTGGTATCCAGGTCATATGACGAAAGCTAAACGTCAAATGGTTGAGGACATTAAATTAATAGATATAGTAATAGAATTATTAGATGCAAGAATTCCTCTAAGCAGTAGAAATCCTGACATTGATGAATTAGCAAAAAATAAATTTAGGCTTATAATACTTAATAAAGTAGATTTAGCAGATGAGAAATATACTCTTTTATGGGAAGAATATTATAAAGAACTTGGATTTACTGTTATTAAGCTTAATTCAAAATCAGGTGCAGGAATCAAATCTATTACCAATGTTGTACAAACAGTATGTAAAGAGAAGATAGAAAGAGATAGAAAAAGAGGAATACTTAATAGACCAATTAGAGCTATGATAGTTGGAATACCTAATGTTGGGAAATCTACATTTATTAATTCATTTGCAGGTAAAGCATGTACTAAAGTAGGTAACAAACCAGGTGTTACCAAGGGAAAGCAATGGATAAAAATAAATAAAAATGTAGAATTACTAGACACACCAGGTATATTATGGCCTAAGTTTGAGGATAATACAGTGGGAATGAATCTTGCATTTATAGGTTCAATAAATGATAACATAATTAATACTACTGAATTAGGTTATGAACTAATTAAGTACTTATTGAAAAACTATTGTAAAATTTTATCTGTGCGATATAATATAGAAGAGACGGATAATCCTATAGAACTTTTAAATAGTATTGCAGAGTCAAGGCATTGTAGATTAAAAGGCAATGAATTGGATTTGGATAAAGCTGCATTACTGTTGTTAGATGATTATAGAAGTGGAAAACTAGGGAGGATTACGTTGGAAGTTCCTAAAATTGAAAAGTAGGTGTTAACATGGGGTTTGGTAAGCGCAAAGAAGAGACAGAAGAGATTAATATTTTAAAAGAAATAGTAGGAATGGTAGTATATGTATTATCTATAATTGTAATAATATATGTGATTCTTCATTATGTAGGGCAAAGAACAGAAGTTAATGGGCAATCTATGGAAAATACATTACATAATAATGATAATCTATGGATAGATAAATTAAGTTATAGATTTAAGGATCCAGAA
>JAVBSN010000022.1:0-7063 GCA_031547045.1 Lachnospiraceae bacterium | reverse complement strand
TAGGTTTAGAAAAATATCTAAAGACAATATATAGATATGGATACAGATTAGAGATAAATTAATAATAACGAGGTTTATATGAGCTTTAAACTGAAGGTAGTAATAATAAATATAATGCTTATAAGTATATTTTTTGGTGTTATAGGCTATTTCCTTATGGACAATAGCTATAACATTTCTTTGAATGCCCAGATTCGTACGGCAATGGAGGGTAATCAACTTTTAAAAGCTAATGTAGAAGCACAAGTAATTAATATGGTATTGAATGAAGACTTTACTTCATTAAATACAGTAGCAGATATGGGCAATGATATTGCAAATAATATGCAAGGTACAGGTGCCTTGTTTTATTTTTTAAATACGGAAAGAGAGATTATATATTCAAATTATGATAAGGCTATAGTAGATAATAAAATATTAGATTATTTGGAGATTGATAAAAAGCAATATGTAATTAGAAAAGAAGGTCGAGGTTACTATATATATGTAGCAAGTATAGTTAAAGCTAAAGATCAAACATTATATATTGTAAATGTAGATGAGATAACAGATGTATATGAACAAAATAGATTGCAGAGAACATATTATCAAATATTAATAGTGGCAGCACTAATTATTTGTTGTGTGGCATTATTTATAACAACACATATTTTAACAAAGCCTATTGATAAATTAAATAGGCAAGCAGCTAAAATTGCAGATGGAGACTACTCAAGTAAAACCAATATATACACTAATGATGAAATTGGTGAGTTGTCAAAGAAGTTCGATATGATGGCAGAAGCTGTAGAAGACAGAGTTAAAGAGTTGACAGATGCAGCTAGACAAAGGGAAGATTTTGTTGCTAACTTTACTCATGAGGTTAAGACCCCTCTTACTGCTATTATAGGTTATGCAGATATGCTTCGATCAAAAGAGTTAAATAGAGAAGATAGATTTATGGCAGCCAATTATATATTTGGTGAAGGAAAGAGACTTGAAAATATGTCAATGAAATTGTTTGATATATTATTGTTAGGAAGGCATGAGATAGACAAGAAAGATATAAATACACTAAGTATTGCTGAAGATATAAAAATAAGTGTTACGCCTATGTTAGAGAAATCAGATATTATGTTATCTACAGATATTGAAGAAAGTATTATTTCAGGAGATAGAGAATTACTGAAAACAGTATTTGTTAATATTATTGATAATGCAAGAAAAGCTTCTAAAAAAGGTTCTGAAATAAAGATGGTTGGTTATATAGAAGAAAATATGTATTGTTTTAATATTATTGATAAGGGTATTGGTTTTCCTAAAGAAGATTTTGATAAAGTAACAGAAGCATTTTATATGGTTGATAAGTCAAGGTCTAGAAGTGAAGGAGGAGCTGGACTAGGATTAAGTCTTGCATTATTAATATTAGATATACATGGAGGTAAACTATCTATAGATAGTGAACTGAATGTTGGAACCACCATGTCTATAATACTTCCTATTAAGGAGGTTAATTATGAAGAGGAATAGATTAATTTATGTACTAGTATTTTCTGTTGTTATTATTAGTACATTTATGCCAGGAGTAATACTTAAAAATAAAGAAAAAAACATATTGGACAAAGTTGTTATAGATAATAATGCTTATTACTATCGAGGGGCAGCAGATACTCAATTGAAACTTAATGAACGATTAAAATTAGCTTGTAATCAATGGGAAAGTAATGTTGAGATAATTGACATTTCACAAAGTGATAAAACATTTTCTCAAGTAGTTGATATGGCTGAAAAAGGAATGAGTGTATTATATAATACAGGGTTTTATCCTACGAAAGTTGTTAGTACTTATAATAATTGGTATAGTCCATCTATAAAATTGTATAGATATTCAGATAGTTACTTTAATAAATATACATGTGATATTTGGTATATAACATTAATAAAATATGATAACTCTGAAAAACATACATTGTTAATAGAAAATGAAAGCGGCATGGTTATTGCAGCGAAATGTGAAATAGATGAAAATAGTGATTTAGATTTAAAGTTTAGAAAACAAGAAATTAGCGGAATAATTGGAAAGTATAAAAGGACAGCAAATATATATTATTCAACAAATCTTGACATTGTTACCTCGGATATATATGTAGGTAAATATGGATTGATAGAAGAACAATATTCTACTACTTATTCGACCCTATCTATGTTAAGTGAACATAATATTAGTGATTATCAACAAGCGGTAGAGGAAGTTAAAAATTCAGTTGATAATAATAAGTATTTTATTGCAGAATATGGTGGAAAAAATTATTTTTATTATAAATTAATACCATTTTCACTTGGAGCAGATATAAGAAGTGAATAGAATAGAACTAGATTATAGCGTTAAATTATGGAATATCAATAAAAAAATAAAAAAATGCTTTTATATTGAACAATTACAATGTATAATATCACATGTATGCAATTAGGATAAGAAAGTAGGTTATATTATGTACAAAATAGTAAGTAAAGAAACGCTTAATAGTTCAGTAGAACTTATGGAGATTCATGCTCCTTATGTTGCAGCTAAATGTGAGGCTGGTCAATTTATTATTGTACGCGTTGATGAAGATGGTGAAAGAGTACCACTTACTATCGCGGATTATGACAGAGAGAAAGAAACTGTTACTATTATTTATCAAGTAGTAGGATATTCAACAGAATTATTAAGCAAGCTTAATGTTGGCGACTGCGTTGAGGACTTTGTAGGACCATTAGGACAACCTGCACCATTACATAATGTAAATCATGTAGTAGGTGTTGCAGGTGGTGTAGGTGCTGCCCCATTATATCCACAGCTTCGTAAACTTCATGAAATGGGAGTTAAGGTTGATGTTATTATTGGCGGAAGAAGTGCTGAATATGTAATACTAGCAGATAAATTTAAAGAGTTCTGTGACAATGTATATATTGCTACAGATGATGGAAGTTTAGGAACAAAAGGTTTTGTTACTAATGTATTAGAAGATTTAATTACTAATGGTGATACAATAGATGAAGTTATTGCTATTGGACCACTTATTATGATGAAGAATGTTGTTAAATTAACAAAAGAGCATGATATTAAAACAGCAGTATCACTTAATCCAATTATGATTGATGGTACAGGTATGTGTGGTGGTTGCCGTGTAACTGTAGGCGGAGAAACTAAATTTGCTTGTGTTGATGGTCCAGACTTTGATGGATTCTTAGTTGATTTTGATGAGTGTATGAAGAGACAAACAATGTTCAAAGAAGAAGAGCATAATTGTAGAATAGGAAGAGGGGAGTAAGAACAATGGGAAAAAATATGAGTTTAACAAAGATTGCGATGCCAGAGCAAGATCCTAATGTTCGTAACAAAAACTTCGAAGAAGTTACTCTAGGATATACAAAAGAGATGGCTATGGAAGAGGCAACAAGATGCCTTAACTGTCCTAAGAAACCTTGTATGGATGGTTGTCCAGTAAACGTTCCTATTCCAGGATTTATAGATAAAGTTGCTGAAGGAGATCTGGAGGCAGCATATGAAATAATTACAAGTGAAAATGCTTTACCAGCAATTTGTGGTAGAGTATGTCCTCAAGAAAACCAATGTGAAGGTAAATGTGTTCGTGCTATTAAAGGAGAAGCAGTTGCTATTGGTAGATTAGAGAGATTTGTTGCAGATTATCATATGGCAAATGCGGCGTCAGCAAATGTAGAGATTGAGAAAAACGGCAAGAAAGTAGCTGTAGTAGGTTCAGGTCCTGCTGGTATTACTTGTGCAGGAGAACTTATTAAAAAAGGTTATGAAGTAACTGTATTTGAAGCACTTCATAAAGCTGGTGGTGTACTTAGCTATGGTATTCCAGAGTTCCGTTTACCAAAGGCTTTGGTTGCTAAAGAAATAGAAACAGTTGAGAAGTTAGGTGTTAAGATTGAGAAGAATGTTATTGTAGGACGTTCTATCACAATTGATGAATTAATGGAACAAGGCTATGGTGCAGTATTTGTAGGTAGCGGTGCAGGACTTCCAAGATTCTTAAATATTCCAGGTGAGAATTTACTAGGAGTATATTCAGCAAATGAATTTTTAACTCGTGTTAACTTAATGAAAGCATATGATTTCCCTAATAAGCCAACACCAATTAAGATTGGTAAGAATGTGGCTGTAGTAGGAGCTGGTAATGTTGCTATGGATGCAGCTAGAACAGCTAAGAGATTAGGTGCGGAAAATGTATATATAGTATATAGACGTGGTGAAGATGAGCTTCCTGCAAGAGCGGAAGAAGTACATCATGCAAAAGAAGAAGGAGTTATATTTAAACTTCTTAATAATCCAGCAGCTATTATTGGTGAAGATGGTTGGGTAACTGGTATGGAAGTAATCAAGCAAGAACTTGGTGAGCCAGATGCGTCAGGTAGACGTTCTCCAGTTGCAGTTGAAGGTTCTAATTATGTAATAGATGTTGATACTGTAGTTATTGCTATAGGACAAAGTCCTAATCCACTTATTCGTCAAACAACTCCAGGTCTAGACGTACAACGTTGGGGTGGTATCATTGTTGATGAAGATACAATGAAGACAAGTAAAGATGGTGTATATGCAGGTGGAGATACAGTAACAGGTGCAGCAACAGTTATTTTAGCAATGGGTGCTGGTAAGACAGCGGCTAAAGCAATTGATGATTATTTATCTAATAAATAAGCAAGACACAATGAAAGGGATGATGATATGAGAGATACTTATTCAGAGGATTTAGTACATGGGAAACCGGGATTTGTTAATAATATTATATTTTCACTATCAATATTATTAATATTGGTTGGAATTAGTAGTACTCTTTTCATGCCAGGAATTGGAATTAGTGTTGTAATCTTAGCTATAGTAATGTTAATGTTCTCTATTTCTAAAAGAAATATTGAATTTGAATATATAATTACTAATGGCGATGTAGAAATTGCAGTTATATATAATAAATCATCTAGAAAGAATAAATATTCATTTTTACTTGATGAGATTAGTTATATAGCTAAGTATAATTCTCCAAGAATAGATGGAGAAATTACTCAAGGTAAGATAAAGACTACACACAATTTTACAGATGGTAATATAGATGATAACACTTATGGATTTGTAGTTGAGAAATCTGGAGTGAAAGAATTAGTTGTATTACGTTTATCAGAGAAAAGTACTGATATATTTAAGATAGGTGCTAAGAACAAATTTTATAACGATTAATTAATATTAGGAGCGTCCGAGGACGCTCCATATTTTTAACAATTATATAGAGAGAAGGTAATAATATGAATAATATTATTCTAATAGGAATGCCTGGTTGTGGTAAGAGTACAGTTGGAGTAGTATTGGCAAAGACATTAGGTTATAGATTTATAGATTCAGACTTGTTAATTCAAGAAAAAGAAAATAGGTTACTTAGTCAGATTATTGAAGAAGAAGGACTAGATAGTTTTAATGAAATTGAAAATAAGGTAAATACAAATATAAATGTTACTAACTCTGTTATTGCAACAGGGGGAAGTGTTATATATGGTGAAGAAGCAATGGAGCATCTAAGATCTATTGGTAAGGTTGTTTATATAAAGTTGAATTATTCTGAAATAGAAGATAGGTTAGGTGATTTGACAAGTAGAGGGGTTTCTATTAGAGAGAATCAATCTCTTAGAGAATTGTATGAAGAAAGAACTCCTTTATATGAAAAATATGCGGATATTACTGTAGAGACTGTGGGATTATCAATTAGGGAAACGGTAGCATATATCGCTAAATTTCTAAAATAGTAAATATATAATTAGTAATAAGTATATAATAATATTAAATACGAGGAGGTATATTATGAAGATAGCATTTTATGATACAAAGCCTTATGATAAAGTTTACTTTGAACCGTTGGGAAAAGAAGCTGGATTTACTATAAAATTTATTGAGGTAAGATTGGATGAAGATACAGTTATATTGGCAAAGGATTATGATGCAGTTTGTATTTTTGTAAATGATGACTGTAACAAAGAGGTAATTGATAAGTTAGCCACATATGGAGTAAAGGCAATATTACTTCGCTGTGCTGGATTTAATAATGTAGATTTGAAAGCAGCAGATGGTAAGATAGATGTACTTAGGGTACCAAGTTATTCTCCAGAGGCAGTGGCTGAATATGCAATGGGTTTAATTATAACTGTTAATAGACAGATTCATAGGGCATATGTAAGAACAAGGGATTTTAACTTTAATATTAATGGATTAATGGGAACAGATTTGGCTGGGAAAACAGTTGGTGTTATTGGAACAGGTAAGATAGGTCAAATAATGATTGATATTTTGAAAGGTTTTAAGATGAATATATTAGCATATGATCCTTATCCCAATAATAGCTTAGATGTAAAATATGTTGAATTTGATGAATTGTTAAAGGCGTCAGATGTTATAACACTTCATTGTCCATTGACAAAAGAAACAAAGCATATTATTAATAAGAAAAGCATAAATTTAATGAAGGATGGAGTTATATTAGTAAACACTTCAAGAGGTGGATTAATAGATACAGAAGATTTATTAGAAGGTCTTTCAAATAGAAAATTTTTAGGTGTTGGTCTGGATGTATATGAGGAAGAAGATGAATATTTCTTTGAAGATAAGTCTAATGATTTTATATCAGATGATCATTTAATTAAGTTAACTAGTTATAATAATGTAGTATTAACGTCACATCAAGCCTTCTTTACTAAGGATGCTATGAAGGCAATAGCAGAAGTGACATTAGAAAACGCTAAGGCTGTAATGGAAGGTAGAGAATTGGTAAATATTGTAAAGGTATAAATATAATAAAGTTTTTAGGTATAAATAGTTTGTTTTAGCAAGAAGTAAAAAAAGTGCTTGCATTTTTAAAAAAAATAGAGTATCTTATACCTATCGATAGTGAATATGAATTCGACGGGACAAAGGTGTTCTCATTTTGAGAACACCTTTTTTTTGAAGAAAGTTACATATATGTTATTTCATATCTAAATATAAATAATGAAAGGGTGTTATTTTATGAGAGAAAAAGTTAATGTACCAGAA
>JAVBSN010000041.1:0-8279 GCA_031547045.1 Lachnospiraceae bacterium | reverse complement strand
TGGTAGACAATTGCTATGGTGAGTTTGTTGAAACAATTGAACCAAGTGAAGTTGGAGCTGATATGGTAGTTGGTTCTCTAATAAAGAATCCAGGTGGTGGACTTGCTCCAATAGGTGGTTATATATGTGGAACTAATGAGTGTATTGAAAATGCTGCCTATAGACTTACAACACCAGGACTTGGAAAAGAAGTTGGAGCAACATTAGGTGTAACAGATAGATTTGCACAAGGATTATTCTTAGCACCAACAGTAGTTGCATCAGCATTAAAAGGTGCTATATTTGCAGCTAATATATATGAAAAGTTAGGTTATAAGGTTATTCCAAATAGTACAGAATCAAGACATGATATTATACAAGCTGTTGAATTTAATGATCCAGATAAGATTATTGCATTTTGTGAAGGTATTCAAATGGCAGCACCAGTTGACAGCCATGTTACACCAATGCCTTGGGCAATGCCGGGATATGATAGTGATGTTATAATGGCGGCAGGTGCGTTTGTATCTGGTTCATCAATTGAACTTAGTGCCGATGCTCCAATAAAACCACCATATGCTGTATATTTTCAAGGTGGATTGACTTATCCTCATGGGAAATTTGGTATAATGATGAGTTATAATCAAATAGTCAAAAAAGGATTAAGTTGAAATCATTCATGTTAAAATCTTAATATTTTGTATCTATACTTTGATTAATATTTATGATAGACTTTTATGAGTGAAGTTTTTTAAATTAATATAAAATTAATAAAAATAAGTAATGAGGTGTGTATAATGGCAGGAGGAAGTTTATCTACTAACAGATGGACTGGATTTCTAATAGTTTTATCTGGTATTGTCTTAGGTGGATTTATTGGTTATTTAGCTAGAAATATAGGTTTTTTAAGTTGGTTAAATTATGGACAAGAATTTGGATTAACTAGTCCAATTGAACTTGATTTAGGTATACTTGTATTAACATTTGGTTTAAGAATTAAGATAACAATTGCAAGCATTATTGGAGTTGTTATTGGAATTATAATATATAAGAAATTATAGTATTTACAACCTTATCGTATCTGGAGAGTAGATAAGGAGATATTATGAACAATTTTACAATGAAGGAAATGCCTATATCTGAAAGACCATATGAAAGATGTATGCAATATGGTCCAGAAGCATTAAGTGATGCAGAATTATTAAGCGTAATTTTAAGAACAGGTAACAGGGAATGTAATTCAGTAGAGCTCTCAACAAAGATATTAGATGCTCATCCTAATTATAAGGGATTAGTTAGCATTAATTATTTATCAATAAGTGAATTAATGAAAATATCAGGTATTGGTAATGTTAAAGCAATTCAGTTAGTGTGTATTGCAGAGATTTCTAAAAGGATTTCAAGGCTATCTTATAAAAATAGCATAGCACTTAATTCACCTAAGAGTATTGCTGATTTTTTTATGGAATCACTAAGACATAAATCAAAAGAAGAGATATATGTGCTTTTATTTGATACAAAACATCAATTAATAAGAGATATTAAAGTTGCAATGGGTACTATTAATTCAGCGGCTACATCGCCTAGAGAATTATTTATTGAAGCATTTAAGTATGAAGCTGTATTTATTATTCTTGTACATAATCATCCTTCAGGTGATCCAACACCAAGTAGAGAGGATGTTTTATTTACTGAAAGAGTTAGAAAAGCAGGGGAATTGATTGGAATTATATTATCTGACCATATAATAATTGGAGATAATAGATATATAAGTTTGTGTGAAAGAGGTATGATGTAAAATATGAAGTTTAAGAATAAAAATAATATACCACCTAAATATGTATTATTGACATTAACCGTTATATGTTTGCTTTTGTTAGTGTTATCATTGGCATTTGAAAATGCACTTACTCCACTGAAATTAGTAACAGGAAATATTATTACTCCAATGCAAAGTGGAATAAATGATGTTGGACTATGGGTAAATACAAAGATTGATAATTTTGAAGAAGTAGAAAAACTTAGAGAAGAAAATGAAGAATTAAAAGCACAATTAGATGCATATTCAAGTGAAAGTAAAGCTTATGAGCAAGATTTATATGAATTAAATAGACTTAGAGACTTATATGCCCTTGATGAAAGATATCCAAGTTATGAAAAAGTAGCAGCAAGAGTTATTGCTAAGGATTCAGGAAATTGGTTTAATTCTTTTATTATTGATAAAGGTAGTGATGATGGCATTTCTGTAGATTGTAATGTATTGGCAGGAAAAGGTCTAGCAGGAATAGTAACAGAAGTAGGTCCTAATTGGGCGAAAGTAAGAGCAATTATAGATGATACTAGTAATGTAAGATGTTTGATTGAATCTAGTGAAACACAATGTTTGGTTACAGGTAATCTTAAAGTAATAAGCAATGGATATATAAATGTAGAATATATTGATAAAGAAGTTGTAGTAAATAATGGTGATGAAGTTATTACTTCTCAAATTAGTGATAAATTCTTACCAGGAATAACAGTAGGTTATATTAATGATGTAAAACTTGATTCGAATAATCTTACACAATCAGGTAAATTAACACCAGTTGTTGATTTTAAAAACCTACAAGAAGTTTTAGTTATTAAAGAAACTAAGCAAAAAGTTGAATAATAGAGAGAGTGTGATACTTTGAGACGAACATTAGCATTAGCAGGATTAATTATAGTATGCTTTTTATTACAAACAACAGTATTTAAATTTTTAGAATTAGGTGGAATAGGACCAAATGTATTATTGATTCTTACAATGTCTTTTGGACTTATGAGAGGTCGTAAAGAAGGTTTATTAGTTGGCTTTTTTTCAGGCTTATTAGTTGACATATTTTTTGGCTTTGCAATAGGTCCATATGCAATGATTTATATGGTCTTAGGATATTGTAATGGTTTTTTTCATAAGTTATATTATGTCGAAGATGTATTATTGCCAATTATAATGATAGCTATTAATGAAATAGCTTATAATCTTATAGTATTTTCAGTATTTTTTATGATGAGAAATAGACTAGATATAATGTTTTATTTTAAAAATGTTGTTTTCCCAGAGTTGGTATATACTATACTTATTACTTTAATTTTATATAAGTTATTTAATAAGATAAATAAAGTTCTTAAGAAAAAAGAAGAAGGGGGCATAGAATAATGTTGCGTAATCTTTTTGACTCCCTTAAAGAGGTAGTAATTGAATATGTAAAGCATAGATTATTTGTATTTTCAGTTATTATAGTTGTGCTTTTTGGTCTTTTAATATATAGATTATTTACTTTGCAAATAATTGAAGGAGAAGAACACTTAGAGAATTTTAACTATAAATCAGAACGTATTTTAAGTGTAGATGCATCTAGAGGAAATATATATGATAGAGATGGTAATTTATTAGCATATAACAAATTAGCATATACTATTACTTATGCTAATGATTCAGATTTATCAGCAAATGCAAAAGCCCTTGGAGTAACAGAAAATACTCTTAGAAATTCCATTATATATAGAGTAATTAATATATTAGAAGATAATGGTGATACACCTATATATAATTTTCCTATTATAATAAATGAGAATGGTGAGTATGTATATAATTTATCAAGTGAAACTCAGATTCAAAGATTTATTGCTGATGCTTATGGTGTAGATAAAATAGATAAACTTTCAGAAAAACAGCTTAATTCATCAGCATATGATATGTTCCTATACTTTAAAAATGGAACAGGCGCTACAGGAAAAACAAAAAATTTTGATATATCTGATGAATATAGTGATCAAGAAGCCCTTAAGATAATGGCAATAAGATATAATATTTGGTTAAACAGATATCATCAATATGTTCCTGTAACAATAGCCTTTGATGTTAGTGAAACTAGTATAGGTATTATTAAAGAAAATAGTGTGGAATTATTAGGTGTAGATGTTAAAGTAGGTTCCATTAGAGTATATAATGAATCAGAATATTTTGCTCATATAATTGGATATATTGGAGCCATTTCTAATGAAGAGATTGAGAAGTACAATTCAAACTTATCAGAAAAAGAGCAATATTCTACTACTGATATGGTTGGTAAAACAGGTCTAGAAAAAGAATTAGAGTCATATCTTCGTGGAAATAAAGGAAATCAAACAATATATGTAGATAATGTAGGTAGAATATTAGAAACAGGTGATATTACTGATTCTGTTGCAGGAGAAGATATATACCTTACAATAGATACAGCATTACAAAAATATTGTTACCATGCATTAGAGGAAGAGATTGCGGCTATTTTATTAGCTAAAATGATAGAAGAAGACCCTACAGAAGAAGAACTTGAGGCCTATACAAGTATTCCTATTCCTTTGGTAGATTTTTATTTTGCTTTATTTAATAATAATGTAATTAATCTAAATAAAATGAATAGTGAGGAAGCAACATCACTAGAAAATTCAATCTATCAATCTATTAGCAATAAGAAAAATCAAGCGGCAAATAGTGTAGTAAGCATATTAAATGCAAGTACAATAAGCAATGATTTATCAGATGAATATCAAGATTATATTTCTTATGTGTATAGTATGTTATCATCAAATAATATATTAAATACATCAGTTATAGATAGTGATGATGAAAAATACCTTTCATATAGAAATGGAGAATTATCAATATCAGAATATTTAAAATATGCTATTAATAAAGGTGCTATAGATATTTCAACATTAGACATATCTAGTCAATATTATGACTCAGATGAAGTTTTTAATGAAATAGTGAATTATATAGGAGAAGAATTATTAAATAATAGTGATTTCGACAAATTAGTTATAAAGTATATGATAAAATCAAATGAGATACAATGTAATAACATTGCATTATTATTATATGATCAAGGCGTTTTATCAACAGAAGATAAGGATTATAATGAAATAAAATCTGGAACAATGTCAGCATATGATTTTATGAAAAAGAAAATAGCTAATCTAGAAATTAAGCCGTCACAGCTTGCCCTATATCCTTGTGAAGGTTCTGTAGTTGTATCAGATATAGATAGTGGTGAGATATTAGCTATGGTTAGTTATCCAAGTTATGATAATAATATGCTTACTAACTCAGTAAACTCAGCTTATTATAATAAATTATTAAATGATAAGACAAAACCTTTATATAATAGATCTACTCAACAAAGAACAGCACCAGGTTCTACTTATAAGATGCTTACAACTATTGCAGGTGTACAAGAAAATGCAATTGATTATAATACAACAATATTAGATGAATCTGTATTTACTAAGATTAGTACAAAAGCAAGATGTTGGATCTCTCCATCAAGTCATGGTGAGATTGGTATTGAGGAAGCTATTGAAGTTTCTTGTAACTATTTCTTCTATGAAGTTGGTTATAGATTAAGTACTGGTGAAGATGGTGAGTACTATGAAGCACTTGGTCTTGAAAGATTAAATAAATATGCGTCTATGTTTGGATTTGATAGAACAACAGGTATAGAAATTATAGAATCAGAACCTAAAGTATCTGATACAGATCCTGTTCGTTCAGCTATAGGACAAGGTACTAACTCATTTACAGCAACACAGCTTTCAAGATATGTAAATACCATTGCTAATAGTGGAACAGTATATGATTTAAGTTTAGTATTAAAGAGACAAGATGTTAATGGTAATATAACTTATACTAACCCTCATAATGTATCTGGTATGGTTAGTATACCTGATACATTATGGACTACTGTTCATAATGGTATGAGACGAGTTGTAACAGAACATACATCAAAAGAAGCATTAATTAATAGAATAAATGTTGAGGTAGCAGGTAAAACAGGTACAGCTCAAGAAGATAAAACAAAACCTAACCATGCATTATTTGTATCATATGCTCCATTTAACAATCCAGAAATATCTGTTACAACAGTTATTCCGTATGGATATTCTTCAGGTAATGCAGAAGAATTAGCAGGATTTATATATGCTTATTATTATGACAAAGCATTACTTGAGAATGAATCAGTTACAGGAAATAATAACTTATCAGATTAATATTTTCCCTTGTAACAAGTGAAAGATTAGTATATATTTATATGTAGAGGTGATTTTATGACAAATCCCGTAATAATTAAGGGAAATAAATATGGAATTGTCTTAGTTTTAGAGGATACCATTGAATTTGAACAACTATTAACACATATTGAAGATAAATTTATAGGTGGTGTTAAATTTTTTGATGGTAAAGAATCCTTAGCTATAACATTTCAAGGTCGAAATCTTACAAATGATGAAATATCTAGGATATTAGAAGTGATTTCTAATAGTTCAGCCTTAGATATACAGTATATTATTGATGAAAACAGTGAATTTGAAGAGAAATTCAAACAAGCTATCACTGTAGATAATCAAGAGATTGTTACACCAGAACCTGAAAACAAAATTGTTTTTACTGATGATAAAAACGATGGATTGTTTTATAAAGGTACATTAAGATCTGGACAAACGATTGAAGCTGAAGGAAGTTTAGTAGTAATAGGAGATATTAATCCAGGAGCAACTGTAATTTCCAATGGTAATATTATTGTAATAGGATCTCTTAATGGTTATGCATATGCAGGAGCCACAGGTAATGAGTCAGCATTTGTATTAGCATTTAATATGTCACCAATACAAGTAAGAATAGGCGATATTATTGCTAGAAGTAGCGACCAACCCAAATTATTTAAGAAAAAACGCAATACTAGTAAGACAGAGCCACAGATTGCATTTGTGGAAAATAATAATATTTATATCGAACCAGTTACTAAAAATGTACTAAATGATATAAATTTGTAGTCGTATATAATAAACGAGTGGAGGAATTATAGGATGAGTGAAGTAATAGTTATTACATCAGGAAAGGGTGGCGTTGGAAAAACCACTACAACAGCTAATGTTGGTACAGGTTTAGCAAAACTTAACAAAAAGGTTGTTTTAATTGATACTGATATAGGTTTAAGAAATCTTGATGTAGTTATGGGATTAGAGAATCGTATTGTTTATAATTTAGTTGATGTTGTAGAAGGAAATTGCAAGTATAAACAAGCATTAATTAAAGATAAAACATATCCAAATCTATTTTTATTACCATCTGCACAAACAAGAGATAAATCTTCAGTAACACCAGAGCAGATGAAGAAGTTAGTTGAAGATTTAAAAGAAGAATTTGATTACATAATCCTTGATTGTCCAGCAGGAATTGAGCAAGGTTTCAAAAATGCAATTGCAGCGGCAGACAGAGCATTAGTAGTAACTACTCCAGAAGTATCTGCCATTAGAGATGCTGATAGAATTATAGGCTTATTAGATGCAAATGAAATTAAACAAAGTAATTTAATTGTTAATAGATTACGTATGGATATGGTTAAACGTGGGGATATGATGTCTATAGAAGATGTTGTAGAGATTTTAGCAATCGATTTAATTGGTGCTATTCCAGACGATGAAAATATTGTTATTTCAACTAATCAAGGTACACCTTTAGTTGGTGATAACACATTGCCAGGTAAAGCATATATGAATGTTTGTAAGAGAATTCTTGGCGAAGAAGTTGAATATCTTAATCTTGAAAGCGCAGGTTTCTTTAAGAAACTATCAAATATTTTCAAGAAATCTAACTAAAGAGAATAGGAGTGATTCAAATGGGATTAGCTGAATTGTTTTTTAGAAAAAAAACATCAAGTGATGTGGCAAAAGATAGATTAAAATTATTATTAGTATCTGATAGAGCTAATTGCTCTCCAGATGTTATGGAGCTTATTAAAAATGATATTATTCAAGTAATTTCTAAATATATGGAAATTGATGCAGCAGGACTTGATATACAAATTACACAAACCGAATCGGAAGGTGGAAATGGTACTGTGCCAGCACTTTATGCAAATATTCCGATAAAAGATTTAAAAAATAAAAGTACAAAATAAGTTTAGTTAAGCCTTGGAGGCCATTATGTTTGATGACTATAAATTAAGACATTACAATTTCAAATTATTATTTCTAGTTCTTTTAAGCTGTGGATTTGGTACAGTTGTTATTTATAGTGCTGATAGTAGTTACTTGAAAAAACAAATTATAGGACTTGTTGTTTGTATTATTGGAATGATAGTATTATCGTTGATTGATTATCATTTTTTGGCTAAATTTGCAGTAATAATGTATATATTTAATTTTTTAATTTTATTAGGTTTTCGTTTTTTTTGAAAAACTGTAAATGGAGATACAATATGGTATGCATTAGGATCAAAAACAACAATTCAAAC
>JAVBSN010000043.1:0-3467 GCA_031547045.1 Lachnospiraceae bacterium | reverse complement strand
AACATTTTTATAAGCTAATTGCTCATTTGTTTGATCGTCAATTTGCTTATCACCATATTGATATCTTAAATATACTTTATTTGTAGAATCATACTCAAAATAAGGTTTTCTATTAGAGTTATAAGCAAGCTCTATTTTATTAGCAGTTGTACCGTCTGTTAAATCAGTATCTGCTTTATTAAATTCAAATTTCTTTTGGTAAGTATCACCATGAGTTGTAGCATATCCAGCATCACTAATTGCTTGTGCTATTTTCTCACTATCTGAATAGGCATTATGAGGAGCATTTCTACTATTATCTCTAAATATCATTCTGTTATATAAACCGTTAATATTATTAACACCTGATGTACTTATAAGTTCTTCTGCAACAACAGATTGTCCAATATGTGCAAATACTGCATCATATTCCATAGCTGTCTTAATATAATAATGTCTTGCACTTCTTATTGGTCCAAGTTTCTCCATACCAGAATAATCTTGAAATACTCCCATTAATCTAGTAATTCCACCTTCAACTTCCATCTCATATACAACATCAGCTTGTCCAATTCCTGATTGTGGCATAGCTACACTTAAGTTATTTATCATACAAGCAACAGATCTTTGATCTTTAAATGATTCATCAATCCACTCACCTGTTAAATCACTTCTAATCATTCCATCTGGAGCAATATCAATATCTTCTGGTGATTCAACTTCACTAACATCAGTATCTACAACTTTATCTGGTTCTTCTTTTCCGCATCCACATGCTACCAAACCAACAACTGCAATAGATAATAATAATCTTGCAAACTTAAACTTTTTCATAATCCACCTCTTATAATCTAGTATATCCTAGTTTTTGTAATATATTTTCCTGTTTATCTTCCATAATCATTCGCTCTTCATCTTCTATATGATCATATCCTGACAAATGAAGCATACTATGAGTAACTAAAAAAGCTAATTCTCTTTCTAGAGAGTGTCCATATTCATTAGCTTGTTCAATAACCTTTTCAGTAGATATTACAATATCACCTAATAGTAATTCACCTGACTCACAATTAAAATATTCTTCTGGATGTTCTTCAACAATAGAAAAATCACCAGGAACATCATATTCAATCATAGGAAATGATAACACATCTGTTGGTGCATCAATATCTCTCTGTTCTTTATTAATATCCTGTATTGTATTATTATCAACTAATAATACATTAACTTCAATCTCATAAGGACATTCAACATAATCTGCGGCACCTTCAATAGTTTTGGCTATAATTTCTTCGAATGGAATAGATAACTCTACAGGAGTATCTATATCAATATTTAGCATAATCTTATTCTCCTGTTCCTATACTATTCTTACTTAGCAAGGTGTTTTCCAGCTTAGTAAGAATGCATACAGAGTATATATTGTACTCATAACATTATAACCCTATATTTAGCATATGACAATATACTATTTAATTTTACATATTGTTATCTTTTAACCTTATCTTGTCTCTTATAATTTTGACTTTTATTTACTCGTCTAATATCATCAGGCCTTTTTTGTTTAGTTTCATAATCTTCATAAGCTTTAACTATTTTCTGTACTAAAGGATGTCTAACAACATCTTCATTAGTAAGATGGCTAAATCCTATATCATCAACTTTGCCTAATACTTTAAGAGCAACATCTAATCCAGATGTTGCATCAGCAGGTATATCCTTTTGTGATAAATCTCCTGTAATAATTGCTTTTGAACCAAAACCTATACGAGTTAAGAACATTTTCATCTGTGCTGGTGTAGTATTTTGTGCCTCATCAAGTACAATAAATGAATTATCTAGTGTTCTACCTCTCATGTATGCTAAAGGTGCTACTTCTATAAGTCCCTTTTCCATGTTCTTAAGAAAACTTTCTGCACCCATAATCTCATATAAAGCATCATATAACGGTCTTAAATAAGGATCCACCTTGCTTTGTAAATCACCTGGCAAGAATCCAAGTTTCTCTCCAGCTTCTATTGCAGGTCTTGTAAGTATTATTCTATTAACCTCATTATTTTTAAATGCTGTTATTGCCATTGCCATGGCTAGATATGTTTTTCCAGTTCCTGCTGGGCCAACTCCAAATGTAATCATTTTGCTATCTATTTGTTTTATATATTTCTTTTGACCAAGAGTCTTTGCTTTTATTGGTTTTCCATTAATGGTATGACAAATAGTATCTTTATCTAAAGTTACTATATCTGAAACATTACCATCTTTAACAGAAAGAGATAAAGCATAATCTACATTTTGTTCGGTTATAGTATTTCCTCTTTTAGATAATTCTATAAGCTCATTAAATATCTCCTTTACCTTTAAAACATTTGCTTCATCGCCAATTATTTTAAGGGTATTATCTCTTAGAATAATTGTAACAGACATAGTTCTCTCTATTTTCTTTGCATGAAAGTCAAATTGTCCAAAGACATTTTGAATATGTTCTGCTGGTATATCTATTGATTGTTCATAAGTACTCAATTAACTATTCTCCTTCATCTATGTTATTTTCTATAGGTTTAATCTCCATTTCAACCCCTATAGGTTCTTTCACTTTAAGATTCCCTCTAGCTATACATTTATTATTTTCAATTATTATTGTAACATTATTTTCTAGTATTTCTACCCCTTTTTTTTCTAATTCACTAATATATTTATTTAAATGATTATTTGCTAATTTTGTTACCTCTTCATCAGAATAACTATTTAACACAGGATTATATTCTTTATATGTATAAATGTTAATTCCAAATGGTAAATAAAATGTATTTGTGATTTTAATGTTTTTTCTAGTATTTACAATATCATAATTAATATACTTTATCTTAGGGTTATATATTGAATACATCTTATTTAGTAATTGAATCTCTATTGCCTCTTTCTTTTTATCTGTATATTCTTTTACATAATAATCTATATCTATCTCATCATTATAATCATATATGGTTTCCGCATATATATCTCCGTCTGCTCTAACATAATTTGTTTCTAATACTTCATTACTATCATTATATATGTATATTGTACCAGAAATAAGTATATCTCCCTTTTGTACTTCGTTACCTATAGCAGCTACTGGTGTTCCGCTTCTTGTTATCATTGAATATATTTTGCCATCCTTCATTGCCACTAAATCTTTTGGAGTATTATCTTCTACTTCTTTATTTCTATCTAAAGTTTCCTTAAGAATTATTTTTAATTGTGTTCCGTTTATTTCACAGGTTATCCATGCAATTTCACTATATTCATTTCTTAATTCCGTCTCCATATTTACACAACTAATATTTGACTTTAATTTTCCTAATGGCACATATTTTTCTTCTACAAACTTAAGTATTTCCTCATCTGTATAATTAGAAGTACCTTCTACTTCAACATCCCATATAAATAAAGATAGAATATATATACATATACAAGCTGCTATTGCACCTATAGCAAAGCATTTTCTT
>JAVBSN010000069.1:0-12084 GCA_031547045.1 Lachnospiraceae bacterium | reverse complement strand
ACAATAGGATACACTGGATGGAGAATAGTAAGTGTAACTCCTAATGAAGAATTTGCTGTTAATCTTAATCAATTAAGATTATTTGTGGTTATAGTAATAACTTGTATGGCATTTTTACTTGTATTTGCAAATATGTTTTTATCCCATAAAATAGCTGATCCCATAAAACGATTAGAAGAGTCAGTAAAAGATTTAGAAAATGGCAACTTAGAACTAGACATTTATATAGGCGGTTCTCATGAAATAAAGCATTTAGGAAATACAATAACGTCGGTAGTAAAGCAATTAAAGAAATTGATGGATGATATTGTTATTGAACAGGAAGAGAAGAGAAAGACAGAATTAGACGCCTTACAATCACAGATTAATCCTCACTTTTTATATAACACATTAGATTCGGTAATATGGATGGTTGAAAGTGAGAGATATGAAGAGGCAATATCTATGGTTACATCTTTGGCAAATCTATTTAGAATAAGTATTAGTAAAGGCAAAAATGTAATATCCATAGAAGATGAGTTTAAACATGCAAAAAACTATCTTAACATACAAAAAGTTAGATATAAAAATAAATTTGAAGTAGAGTTAGATATTGATCCTAATATATTAGAATGTGCTACTATTAAGCTCATAATACAACCATTAATTGAAAATGCCATATATTATGGTGTGGAATGTCTTATGGGTGAAGGTGAAATAGCTATTAGAGGCTATGAGAAAAATGGAGATATTTACATTGAAGTGATTGATAATGGAGTTGGTATACCTAAAGAAACTATACCTCTATTGTTATCTGATGATACTAGAGTTAGAAAAAGAGGATCAGGAATTGGTCTTAAAAATGTTCATCAAAGAATTCAATTATATTTTGGAGAAGAGTATGGCATAGAAATAGAAAGTGAGTTAGATGAAGGTACAACTATTAGAATCCATATTCCTAAAATAAAATATTGTGATGTTGAAGAAAAGGATGGTACTATATATGAAAAAAAGTAAATACTTAATAACTATAGTGGCTATGCTTATTCTAATTGTTGCATTATTTGTAGAATATAATAGAGCAGACAATGAAAATGTTCTTGTCGAACCTAAAAAAATATCTTTGATAGTATATGGAGATAACCAAGAAACTTGGGAAGATTTGAAAGTAGGTGCTTACCAATCAGCAAAGGATTTTAATGCAGAAATAAATTTTGTGGTTATGTCAAATGAAAGTAATGCTAAAGAGCAAACAGCTTTACTTGAAAGAGAAATTAAAAATGGTGCAGAAGGAATTATTATTGCTCCAGTAGATAGTGCGAAAATGGTAGAAAGTATAGATAAGGTACTAAACAAAGTACCTATAGTTGAGATATACAATTATGTTGATTCGAAAAATAGTATTCCTATAATAACGGCAGATAATTATAAAATGGGAGCAACCCTTGCCAATACACTTAATAACAAAATAGGTGATAAAAATATACTTGTAATAGTGGATAATATAGAAAGAAACGGTATAAATGATAGGGTTCAAGGGTTTCAAGATAATATTGAGTCGGATAATATAGAATATTGGAATATTAATGGACTGATTTCTAGTAATTTGATAAAAAAATTAGATGAGCAAAAATATGATGTGGTAATTGCTTTTGATAAATTTGTTCTAGAGACAATAGGTGAAGTAATTGAAAAGGGTAATTATAATGTAGATGCATATGGAATGGGAAATACAACAAAAATAGTTGATTATCTAGATAGAGGAATAATAGATGGAATTATATTTCAAAATGAATTTAATGTAGGATATATATCAGTAGAAAATATACTTTCATATTAAGAATATGGAGTAAATATTAAGGATATTTATATAGAATATAAATATATTAGTAGCGAAAGTTTATATAATACAGATAATCAGAGATTATTGTTTCCTGATGTACAATAGGAGGAAGTATAGTATGAAAAGATATATTGCAATTATATTAATGATATGTTTGCTTATGAGTATGACAGGTTGTGATGTAAACATGGATGAAAATCAAGTTAAAACTATTAAAATTGGTATTAGTGTATATGATCAATATGATACCTTTGTGACAACACTTATGGATAGCTTGAACAAATGGGCTAAAGAGAAAGAAAATGAAACAGGAATAGTAATTAACATTGATATAGTAAATGCGGCTGGAAGTCAAACAACTCAAAATGATCAAGTAGATAGTTTCGTAGAAAAGAGATATGATGTAATATGCATTAATTTAGTAGATAGAACAGATACATCTATGATTATTGATAAAGCAAAAAATGCAGATATTCCAGTTATATTTTTTAATAGAGAATTAGTTGAAGAAGATTTAGAAAGATGGGATAAATTATATTATGTAGGAGCACCAGCAGCAGAATCAGGAAAACTAGAAGGAGAAATAGTTGTAGATTTATGTAATGAAAATTTTGAAAATGTAGATAAAAATGGAGATGGTGTGATACAATATATAATGCTAGAAGGTGAAGCTGGTCATCAGGATGCCTTGCTTAGAACAGAATATTCTGTAGAAACCATTGTAAAAGGTGGTTACAAGGTAGAAAAACTTGCAAATGAAGCTGCAAACTGGAAGAGAGCACAAGCACAAAGTAAGATGACTAAGCTTTTAGATAGTTTTGGTGATAATATTGAATTAGTTATATGCAATAATGATGATATGGCTTTAGGTGCTATAGATGTTCTTGAGAAGAGAGATGATATAGATATGCCTATTGTTGTAGGTATAGATGGTCATAAGGAAGCATTGCTAACTATACAAGAAGGTAGTCTTTCTGGAACTGTATATAATGATAATGTTGGTCAGGCTAGAGCAATATTAGAATTAGCATATTCCTTAGTGACAAATGAAGATATGCCTGAAGATATTGAAATTGAAGATGGTAAATTTATAAGACTTCCATATCAAATGGTTACACCAAAAAATGTTAATGAGTATTTAGAAGAAGAGTAAGGGGATAATTATGAAAATATTTGAGAAATCAAGGAAACTTGATAATGTTTGCTATGACGTTAGAGGTCCAGTAGTTGAAGAAGCAGACAGAATGATAGAAAATAATGTGCCGATATTAAAACTTAATATTGGAAATCCAGCACCATTTGGATTTAATGCACCTGAAGAGGTTATACGAGATTTTAGATATAATTTAATGAATGCCCAAGGGTATTCAGACTCAAAGGGATTGTTTAGTGCAAGAAAAGCGATTATGCAATATTGTCAATTGAAAAATATACCGGGAGTACAGATAAATGACATCTATACTGGAAATGGTGTTAGTGAATTAATAACTATGTCAATGCAAGGACTGTTAAATGATGGAGATGAAGTTCTTATTCCGTCACCAGATTATCCATTATGGACAGCATCTGCAAATCTTGCAGGAGGAAAGCCAGTTCATTATATATGTGATGAGAAATCAGATTGGTATCCAGACTTAGATGATATTGAGAAAAAGATAACAGATAGAACTAAGGGTATCGTTATTATTAATCCTAATAATCCAACAGGAGCATTGTATCCAAAGGATGTATTAGAAAGAATAGTTGATATAGCTAGAAAATATGAATTGATTATATTTGCTGATGAAATATATGATCGTTTAGTTATGGATGGAAAGCAACATATATCAATAGCGTCTCTAGCCCCGGATGTTATGTGTGTTACATTTAATGGCTTATCAAAGTCACATAGAGTTGCAGGATTTAGAAGTGGATGGATGACTTTAAGTGGAGATAAATCAAAGGCTCACGGATACATAGAAGGATTAAATATGCTATCATCTATGAGATTATGTTCTAACGTTCCTGCTCAATCCATTATTCAAACGGCACTTGGTGGTGTTCAAAGTGCAGATGAATTAATACTTCCAGGTGGAAGAATATATGAACAAAGAGAATTTATATATAAAGCACTTAATGATATACCTGGTATAACAGCAGTAAAACCTGAAGCGGCCTTTTACATATTTCCAAAGATAGATACTAAGAAGTTTGGAATAGTTAATGATGAACAATTTGCATTAGACTTCTTAAGGCAACAGAAAGTATTAGTAGTTCATGGAGGGGGATTTAACTGGAATGAACCAGATCATTTTAGAATAGTATATCTTCCAAGAATAGAAGAATTGAAGGAAGCAATGAATAAATTAGAATTATTCTTAAAGAATTATCATCAATAAAATATATAATTATGCACATAAAAAGGTCCTAGAATTGTTCTAGGACCTTAACTGTTATATTAGTTTGTTTCGTCTTTTGCACCAACTTCAGTTAATGCTTTAACCATACCTGCCATACCTTGAATCTCAGAAGGAATAATTATCTTAGTAGCTTTACCATCTGCAGCTTTTGCAAATGCTTCTAAGCTCTTAATCTGAATTACTGCATCATTTGGTTCAGATTCTTTAATAAATCTGATACCATCTGCATTAGCTTGTTGAATTGATTTTATTGCAAGTGCTTGACCTTCAGCTTCTCTAATTGTTGCTTCTTTCTTTGCTTCAGCTCTTAATATTGCAGCTTGCTTATCAGCTTCAGCCTCAAGAATAGCTGACTCTTTATGACCTTCAGCACGAAGGACTGCAGATTTCTTCTCACCTTCGGCACGAAGTATTTGCTCACGTCTTTCACGCTCTGCCTTCATTTGTTTCTCCATTGCATCTTGAATTGCAGCAGGAGGGATAATGTTCTTAAGCTCAACACGGTTTACTTTGATTCCCCAAGGATCAGTAGCTTCATCAAGTGTTGCACGCATCTTTGTATTAATTGTCTCTCTTGAAGTAAGTGTTTCGTCAAGTTCAAGATCACCAATAATATTACGAAGAGTAGTAGCTGTTAGATTCTCAATTGCCATAATTGGATTCTCAACACCATAGCAATATAGCTTTGGATCTGTAATTTGGAAGAATATAACTGTGTCAATTCTCATTGTTACGTTATCTTTAGTAATAACTGGTTGAGGAGCAAAGTCTACAACCTGTTCTTTAAGAACAACTCTTTTTGCAACCTTATCAATAACTGGAACTTTGATATGAAAACCTACTGACCAAGTTCCTGCATAAGCACCTAAACGTTCAATTACAAACGCATAAGCTTGAGGAACAATTCGTATACTACTTAGTATACATACTAATAAAATAAATGCTAAAAAGAATATTAATGCTATTAAAAATCCACCCATATTTAACCTCCATAAATATATTATTTTTTATAAAAAATAGATTGTCTCTATTCTTTTTCTACTATTGCTTTTACCCCTTGAATCTCTTTTACTATTACAGTTGCTCCAACTTTAATAATTTCATTTGAAGCTGAACGAGCAGTCCACTCTATACCATTTAGCTTGATTTGTCCAATACCTTCTAGATTATTAATATCAGCTATAACAATTGCTTTAGTGCCCGCAAGACTTTCAACATTTGTTTTCTCAAGCTTGCTATTTAGATGTTTCTCAGCAATTGGTCTTGTGAATAGCAGTAAGAGTATAGATATAACAAAAAACAATACTACTTGCAACCATATTGGTCCATTAAAACCAGCAACGATAGCTGAAATCAAAGCACCGCCAGCAAACCAAATTGAGGTTAATCCTAGAGAAATCATCTCAACTATAACACATACAGCAACGATTACTAACCATATTATTACAGCGGTTTCCATAATAAATACCTCCCTTATATTCATATTGTAAAACAATCAGTAATGATTGCTTATTAGTAATACTATAACATATTTTACTGTATTTGATTCCTTAATACAATAGATTATATGATTTATTAAAAATATTTATATAATATAAATTCATTATTTTACATGGATTTTACAAAAATCCATAGCGGAATTTACATTCTTTATATATAATTAACATAAATATTACATAATAAATAATAGATATACTGTTGTTTAATAGTAATTTATAAATAATAAGAATATATGTAAATCACATAGGAGGAAGAGAAAATGTCGTTAGTGGATGTTGAAAATCTGTTTAAATTTATTGGGGGACTGGGGATGTTCCTTTATGGAATGAATGTTATGGCAGAAGGATTACAGAAATCTGCAGGTGATAATATGAAGAAATTATTAGGAATATTAACTAATAATAGATTTTTGGCTGTGCTATTAGGAGCTCTAGTAACAGCTATCATCCAAAGTAGTTCAGCTACTACCGTAATGGTGGTAGGTTTTGTTAATGCGGGAATAATGACTCTTACTCAAGCAGTTGGAGTAATAATGGGTGCTAATATTGGTACAACAATAACAAGTTGGTTAGTATCAATGAATGAATGGGGAGCTTTTTTAAAACCTGAATTTATAGCACCACTTATATTAGGTATAGGATCTTTTATTCTTATGTTTGCAAAGAGTGAGAAGAAGAAAGAATTAGCATCAATATTATTAGGATTTGGAGTGTTATTTATTGGACTTAATTTTATGTCAGGTTCTATTCAAACATATAAAGATAGTCCTATATTTACACAGGCATTTACATTACTAGGAGGAAACCCTATTTTAGGGATTCTAACAGGAGCAGCAGTTACAGGAATAATTCAAAGTTCTTCAGCGTCAGTAGGTATTTTACAAACATTAGCTATGAATGGAATGGTTACTTGGAATAGTGCAATATATATTACTTTAGGACAGAATATTGGTACTTGTGTTACAGCATTAATATCAAGTGCAGGAACTCAAAAAGTAGCAAAACGTGCAGCAGTAATACATTTATTGTTTAACGTAGCTGGTGCTGTTATATTTGGGTTTGTAATGTTTGGAATATTTACATTTAATAAAGAACTAGCAACATCAAATATTAATAGTGTACAAATATCTATATTCCATACTATATTTAATATTACTTGTACAATAATAATGTTTCCATTTGCTAATTTACTTGTTAAGGCATCTGGATTAATTATTAGAGAAGGTGAAGTTGAAGATGAAGAAAATGAGGTTGAAGATACAATAAGACATCTTGATGAAAGAATTCTTGAAACACCATCTTTTGCACTTGAAAATGTAATTAATGAAGTAACACATATGGGTAATGTTGCATATAGAAATACAAAAATGGCGTTTGAATCTATATTAGAGGATGATAAGGATAAAGTAAAAGCTGTTATGGAAAATGAGGCTGCAATTGATGAAATGGCAGTAATAATATCAGAGTATTTAGTTAAATTAAATAACTTATCACTAACAGAAAATCAACACATTTTGATTAATAATTTATTCTATACAGTTAGTGATATTGAAAGAATGGGCGATCATGCAGAAAATATAGCAGGATTAGCAAAATATAAGATTGATAACAATATATCTTTTTCAGATCCAGCTATGAAAGAACTTGATGGAATAATGGAAATGGTTACAAATGGTTTTGTATATGCGATAAAAGCACGTTCAGAACAAAGTATTGAAGCTGCAAGAAAAACCCTAGAATATGAAGAATTAGTAGATTCTATAGAAGAGTAACTTAGAGAAAATCATATGCAAAGATTATCTAGTCAGTTATGTAAACCAACATCAGGTGTTGTATTTTTAGATGTACTTAGTAACTTAGAGAGAATATCAGACCATGCAGAGAATATAGCAGGATATATTATTGACGAAGTATAAGAAGTTAGAGAGGTATCATAATGGAAAAGACAATTTATTGTGTTGAAGATGATGATAATATTAGGGAATTAGTAGTTTATGCATTGAAGTCATCAGGATTTAATGCAGTAGGATATGGTAGTGGGCAAGAATTATATGAAGGATTAAAAATTATTACGCCAGATTTGATATTACTTGATATAATGCTTCCTGATGAAGATGGACTATCAATACTTAGAAAATTAAAGAAGAACAGTGATACTGAAAGTATATCTGTTATTATGTTAACTGCTAAAACAACAGAATATGATAAGATAACAGGTTTGGATTTGGGGGCAGATGATTACGTAACAAAACCTTTTGGGGTTATGGAATTAATGTCTAGAATAAAGGCAGTACTTAGAAGAAGTGGCAAAAAAAATGAGTCTGATATAATTGAATATCAAGGAATTAAAATAAATAATAAAAAACATATTGTATTAGTAAATGATGAAGAGATTATATTAACGTTTAAGGAATATGAATTATTATTATATCTTATGAAGAATAGAGGAATTGTACTTTCAAGAGATAAATTGTTAGAAACAATATGGAATATTGATTATGAAGGAGAAAGTAGAACAGTTGATGTTCATATAGGTTCTCTTAGACAGAAATTACTTTCAGAAGGCAGTTTAATAAAGACTATTCGTGGAGTTGGTTATAAGATGGAGGATGTATAGTCTAGATGAAAAGAAGAATCTTTTTAAATATGTGTATGCTATCATTAGCAACATTATTATTAGCTTTTGGTAGCATATTTATAATCTGTTATAAAATTATACAAGAGCAAAATAAAAATCATATATATATAGAATCATTATATATATCTAATGCTATTAATGCTATGGACAACAATTATGATATTTTAAAATATTTAAATATTTTAGAAAGTGGAAGTGATTCTCAAATAGCATTTTTGGATAGTAATAATAAGATATTATTTGATAATATAGTAAAAGATGAAGAGTTAGTTGATTATATTGATATAGATAAACTTAGAGAGTCTTTAGGGAAAAATAAAAGTTATGATGGAAGGCTGTTTATTAATATAAGTGAACAAACTGATTATAGTGCGGCTGTATTAAATAGTGGAAATATAGTAATAATAGCATATACATCAGATAGCGCATTTATGTTGTTTTTTGATGTGTTACCATATGTGGTGGTAGTATTGGTTGTAGTAATGATTATAATCCTATCATGGGTTAATAGTATTACTAATAAAATAGTAGGCCCTATTAATAGTATGGACTTGAAAGAACCAAATACTAATTTTGAGTATGAAGAACTAACACCTTTATTAAATAGAATACGAAATCAAAATGAAGAACAACAAAAAAATGAACAAATGCGAAGAGAATTTTCTGCTAATGTATCACATGAACTAAAAACACCTCTTACATCTATATCGGGTTATGCTGAACTTATACAAAACGGTATGGTAAAAGAAGATGATGTTAAAGGATTTGCAGGAAAGATATATAATGAAGCAGCTAAGTTAATGGAATTAGTTGAAAGTATAATAAAAGTTTCTAAACTAGATGAAAAGAAAATGATAATAGAAAAAGATGATGTTTATCTAGTTGATCTTGTAGAAGATGTAAAAAATACAATAATGCCATTAGCTAATAAGCAGAAAATTACAATTAGTACTACTTGTGAAGATATTCATATGGATGCAGTTAAAATAATGATGAGTGAATTGCTTGTTAATCTTTGTACAAATGCAATTAAATATAATAAACCAAATGGTAAAGTAGATTTGAATATATACAAAAAAAATGATAAAGTAGTAATAGAAGTTATTGATACAGGTATAGGTATATCAAAGGAAGATCAAGAACGTATTTTTGAGAGATTTTATAGAGTAGATAAAAGTCACTCTAGACAAACAGGTGGTTCTGGACTTGGATTAGCTATTGTAAAACATGTGGTTGAATTTCATAATGGAACTATTGAGATTAAGAGTAAAGAAAATAGAGGAACAAAATTTATAGTTACAATTTAACTGTTGTAGAACGGTTTTGTAAGGTGATTAACTAAGGAGTGTAAAATTATGAAAAAATACAAAATTGATACGAAATATTTATATACAGGAATAACGGCAATAATAGTTATTTTTGTTAGTATATTGTTTAAACATGGACTTGACAATTGGGAATCTGTTAGCAGTGTGTTTAAGTTAATAAATAAAACTATAACACCTCTTGTTATAGGTTTTGTATTGGCCTATTTACTTAATCCTATATTAAATTTTTTTGAGATTAAATTATTTATACCATTAGGGGAAAAAATATTTAAGGACAAGGAAAAAGCGGTAAAGAAATTTGGAAGAACTATGGGGATTATTTTTACTCAAATTATATTTCTTGCTATGTTAGCTGGTTTCTTGTGGTTAATAATACCTCAATTATACAAAAGTTTAGAATCTATAATTAGAGAAACTCCTATATATGTTGTTCAGTTTACAACCTGGGTTGATGATTTTGAAGTTGGTAATAAAACTATAGATAATGCTATTGTTGAAACAGTTATGAAAATATATGAATATGCAAGTACATTTATTAATGATAAGATACTACTTAATATTGATACAATTATTCTGAATGTTTCATCAGGAGTAATAAATGTTGTAATGATGTTATTTAAAATACTTGTTGGATTTATAGTATCAATATATGTAATGGCAAGTAAGGATTTATTTAGAGCTCAGGGTAAAAAAGTATTATATTGTATATTTAAAGAAAAGAAAGCTAACATTATTTTAGATGGTGTGGCATATGCACATCAAGTAATAGGTGGTTTTTTTACAGGAAAAATAATTGATTCAATAATTATAGGAATAATATGTTTTGTTGTAATGTCAATACTTAAGATGGATTACGCTTTACTGATAAGTGTTATAATTGGTATCACTAATATTATTCCATTTTTTGGTCCTTTTATAGGAGCTATTCCTTGTGCGTTGTTTTTGTTAATTATAGATCCGATACAATGCTTGGTATTTGTAATATTTATAATTATTCTTCAACAGGTTGATGGGAATATATTAGGCCCATTAATATTAGGAGATACAATTGGTATAACAGGATTTTGGGTTCTTACATCTATTCTTATTGGTGGTGGATTATTTGGGTTTATGGGAATGTTATTTGGCGTCCCTGTATTTGCATGTATATATGCTTTGGTAAAAGTAATTTGTGACAAAAAATTAATCTCTGATAATTTACCAGATTCTACAGAAGAATATAGAAAGATAAAAAGATTAAATATGATTAAAGATGAACAGATAGAAGATTCAGATATAGAAGAAAGTGATACTAGTAGCGAGGAGTAATAGAAGAGTAATGTTGGCTAAAACAGGATTAGTATTAGAAGGTGGAGCCGTTAGAGGTGTTTTTTCATCAGGTGCAATAGATTATATGCTTGAGAAAGAGTTGTATATTCCTTATGTTGTTGGAGTGTCAGCAGGTGCTTGTAATGCTATAGATTATGCATCTAAGCAAATTGGAAGAACGTTTAAATGTATGGTTCCAGATGAAGAATATAGATATATTAATAGTATTAAAAAAACAATATTAAATAAAAGTTTATTTGATATGGATTTATTATTTGATGATTTCCCAAATAAAATATATCCTTTTGATTTTGATACATATAAAAACTCGGACATAGTATGTGAATTGGTAACTACTAATTGTGAAACAGGAAAAGCAGAATACTTTTCAGAAACAAATGACTATGATAAGTTACTTAAAATATGTAGAGCTTCTAGTAGTATGCCTTTAGTTAGTCCTATGGTAGATATTGATGGAGTTTCATATTTAGATGGAGGATTAGCGGATTCTGTACCTATTATTCATTCTCTTAAGTTAGGCAATAAGAAAAATGTAATTATACTTACGAGAAATAAAGGATATAGAAAGAAATATCCGAATAATATTAATCGTATATATATTGCAACATTTAAAAAATATCCTAATTTAATTAGAACTATATACTATAGATCATATGTATATAATAAAACAATGGATTATATAGATGAATTAGAGAAAAAGGGTAGAGTGTTTGTTTTAAGACCAGAGATTGAATGTCCAAGTAGAACAGAAACTAATAAAGAAAAATTAAAAGGGTTTTATAATCATGGCTATAAGATGATGAAAGATAGATATGATGAGCTTTTGAAATATTTAGAAATATAGAGTATATAGTACATTTTAATAAGATGATTAAAATATAAAATGCTCCTTGTCAAATAAGATAAGGAGCATTTTGTATTGGAATTATTTTATATTAAGTTTTAATAGTTTGGCAGCATTTTTATATAATATTAGTTCTTTGTTCTCAGTAGATATGTCTAAATTATTTAAATATGATATACAATATCCTTGATCTTGCCAAGGATAGTCTGTAGCTAATATTATACG
>JAVBSN010000092.1:0-10278 GCA_031547045.1 Lachnospiraceae bacterium | reverse complement strand
GATATATACCTACATTTGAAATAAACACAAAAGCGTTATACAATAAGATGCCTACAGCATTAAATCTTATAGAAGAGATTTTATTTACATCAAAATTAGATGATTATGATAGGTTAAAAGAAATAATTGCAGAGATTAAATCACAACTTAAGATGGGATTAACAAGTGCAGGACATACTTCGGCAGCAAATAGAGCTTTATCATATTTTTCAAAGAGTGCATATTTTAAAGAAGTAACAGAAGGAATAAGCTCATATGAATTTATTGATGATATTTGCAAGAATTTTGAAGATAGAAAAGAAGGTCTTGTAGCTGGAATGAGAGAAAGTTTAGCAGAAGCGCTTAGAAAAGGTAATTTGACTATTTCCTATACTGGAGATAATGATATTATGGAATACAGGGATTCTATTAATCACTTTATAAAACAATTGTCAACTAGACCTGAACATGATACTGTACAAGAAGTTGTTTTAGAAGAGAAGAATGAAGGATTTAAAACTGCTAGTAAAGTGCAATATGTAGCAACAGCAGGAAATTATATGAATGCAGGCTACAACTATACAGGTTCTATAAATGTGATGCAAGTTATATTCTCTTATGATTATTTATGGCAACAAGTAAGAGTTAAAGGTGGAGCATATGGATCGATGTGTTCTTTCTCTAGATTTGGTGATTCGTATTTCACTTCATATAGAGATCCTAATCTTATGGAGACATATACTGTATATCAAGGTGCACCAGCATATCTAGAAAACTTTGAAGCAGATGATAGAGATATGTTAAAATATATTATTGGTGCTGTTAGCAAATTAGATATGCCTCTTAATCCGTCAGACGAAGGTAATTATAGTTTTGTTGCATATAAGTTAGAATTAACAGAAGAAGATTTGCAAAGAGAAAGAGATGAGTTACTTGCTACTAATGTAGAAAGCATTAGATCACTTGCACAATTGGTTGAATCAATTATAGATACAGGAATAATATGTGCAATTGGTGATGAGGTAAAGTTAGATAACAATAAAGATAATTTTAAGAAGGTAGTAAGTATATTTTAATAGATTTTTTCTGAATTATTAGTATAATGAAAGCTGCGATTAAGATTATTATTAAGGGAGAACATATGAAGAAATTTAAATCAGGGTTTGTAACATTAATAGGTAGACCTAACGTTGGAAAATCTACATTAATGAATGAACTTATAGGCCAAAAGATTGCTATAACAAGTAAGAAGGCACAGACTACAAGAAACCGTATACAAACAGTATATACTTGTGAAGAAGGGCAGGTTATATTCTTGGATACACCAGGAATTAATAAGGCTAAGAATAAGTTAGGAGAATATATGCTAAACATTGCTCAGTCAACATTAAATGAAGTTGATTTAGTATTATGGCTAGTAGAACCTACAACATTTATTGGTGCAGGTGAGAAATATATAATTGAACAACTTGGTAATGTTAAAACTCCAGTTATGTTAGTTGTAAATAAAATAGATTCAGTTGCTGAAGAGGAAATATTTAAAGCAATTAATACTTATAAAGATGTATATGAATTTGCAGAGATAATACCTGTATCTGCACTTAAAGGAAAGAATACTAAGGATTTAACAGAGACAATATTAAAGTATCTTCCAGAAGGTCCTATGTATTATGATGAAGATACCATTACAGACCAGCCAGAAAGACAAATAGTAGCAGAACTTATTAGAGAGAAAGCTTTGAGATTGTTAGATAAAGAGATTCCCCACGGAATAGCGGTAGTTATTGATTCTATGAAGGATAGGCCTAAGAGTAATATTATAGATATTGATGCTACTATAATATGTGAAAGAGACTCACATAAAGGAATTATTATTGGAAAACAAGGAAGCATGCTTAAAAAAATTGGTACAAATGCTAGAATAGATATGGAACGTCTTCTCGATGCTAAGGTTAATCTTAAACTATGGGTTAAGGTTAAGAAGGATTGGAGAGATAGTGATATGTTACTAAAAAATTATGGTTACAAGAATGAGTAGGTTATAGAGAGAAGGATATAGTATGCGTCCACAGATTACATTGAAAGGAATAGTTCTTAGTAGCACTTTAGTAGGAGATTATGATAAGCGAGTAGTAATTCTTACTAAAGAAAGAGGAAAGATAACAGCTTTTGCTAGGAATGTAAGGCGACCAGGAAATATTTTAATGGCGGCATGTCAGCCATTTAACTATGGTTCTTTTTCTGTATATGAAAGTTATGATGCATACAAATGAGTTAGTGCACAGATTGAGGATTATTTTACAGAAGTAAAAGAAGATTTAGAAAAAGTATGTTATGGAAGGTACTTTTGTGAAGTTATAGATTATCTTACAGTGGAAGGTAATTGTGATAAGGATGTCCTTAACCTATTATATCTAAGTTTTAGAGCCTTAATTAAAAATGTGCAATCTTATGATTTAATAAGAAGAATATTTGAAATAAAAATGTTAGCTTTAGATGGAGAAGCATTACATTGTTTTAGTTGTGTTAAATGCAATTCAGATCAAAAACTTGTAGTATTTAACGCAAATACAGGTGGCTTTTTATGTGATAAATGCAAGAAAATATATGTAGATTCAATTGATATAAGTGAATCTACAGTATATACGGTTCAATATATCATAAGCAATAGAGTAGATAAATTATATACATTCAACGTATCAGAATATGTTTTAGATGAACTTAGAATGATTGTTAATAGATATATGCCCTTGCATATAGATAAAAAATTCAAGTCTTTGGAGATTCTTGACGTATTTTAGCTTGAAAAATATATAATTACAGAGTACAATAAGAACGTTGATAAAGGAAGGATGGAAAATTATGAAGAAACTTGGTTTAATAGCAGGAATTATTCTTGTTGTAGCAATGGCAACAGGATGTACTAATATATCAAAGGATGCAACAGATAATACATTTATTATAAATAAAAATGGAAGTATTACAGATATATCTGTAGAAGATTATACAGATGTATCATTTAGTATAGATGATTTAGAAAGATTTGTTACAGATGCAGTTAGTGATTATAATCAGAAAAAAGGAGAAGATAGTATTTCTCTTGAATCATATACAGAAGAAAATAAAATTGTTAAATTAATTATGAACTACAACAATATTGAAGATTACAATGCCTTTAATGGAACTAATTTTACAATTGAGAAAGTTAGTGATTCTAAGTTGTCAGGTGATTTTGTAGATTTAAAGGGAACAGAAACAACTGTAGGGAATATAGATGGCACATATAATGTATTGACTATTGATGTGGATACAGAGGTATATATTAAAAATATGAAATATTATAATAATGTTCTTACATTAAATGAGAATAATACTGTATCAATAACTGATAGTAATGTGGGATATATAATTTATAAATAATATAGCATAATGCTGTTTTAATAATGATAGAAGAGTGAGGATATATATAATGGAAAAGACAATGGAAAAGATTACTGCTTTAGCCAAAGCAAGAGGTTTTGTATACCCTGGTTCTGAGATCTATGGAGGTCTTGCAAATACTTGGGATTACGGTAATCTAGGAGTTGAACTTAAAAATAATGTTAAAAAAGCTTGGTGGAAGAAATTTATTCAAGAGAATCCATATAATGTGGGAGTTGATTGTGCTATTTTAATGAATCCACAAACATGGGTTGCATCAGGACATTTAGGAAGTTTTTCTGATCCATTAATGGATTGTAAAGATTGTCATGAAAGATTTAGAGCTGATAAGATTATAGAAGACTATATGATGGAAAACGGAATTACTATAGAAGGGTCTGTTGATGCTTGGTCAAACGAAGATATGGCTAAGTATATTGAAGAGAAAAATATAGCTTGCCCTACTTGTGGAAGTCATAACTTTACAGATATACGTCAATTTAATCTTATGTTCAAGACATTCCAAGGTGTAACAGAGGATGCTAAGAACACAGTATATTTAAGACCAGAGACAGCACAAGGTATTTTTGTTAACTTTAAGAATGTTCAGAGAACTTCAAGAAAGAAGATTCCATTTGGAATTGGACAGATTGGTAAATCATTTAGAAATGAAATTACACCAGGTAATTTTACATTTAGAACTCGTGAATTTGAGCAAATGGAATTGGAATTTTTCTGTGAACCAGATACTGATTTAGAGTGGTTTGCATATTGGAAACAATTTTGTATAGATTGGTTAAAGACTCTTGGAATGAAAGAAGAAGAGATGAGAGTTCGTGATCATGATGCAGAGGAACTATCTTTCTATAGTAAAGCAACTACTGATATTGAATTTTTATTCCCATTTGGTTGGGGTGAGTTATGGGGTATTGCAGATAGAACAGACTATGATTTAACTCAACATCAAAATGAGTCAAAGGAATCAATGGAATATTTTGATGATGAGAAAAAACTAAAATATGTTCCTTATGTTGTAGAGCCATCTTTAGGTGCTGATAGAGTAACATTAGCATTCTTATGTGGTGCGTATGATGAAGAAGAATTAGAGGGCGGAGATATTCGTACTGTATTACATTTCCATCCAGCACTTGCTCCAGTAAAGATTGGTGTATTACCATTATCTAAGAAACTTAATGAAGGTGCAGAGAAGATATTTGCAGATTTATGTAAAATATATAATTGTGAATTTGATGATAGAGGTAATATAGGTAAGAGATATAGAAGACAAGATGAGATAGGTACACCATTCTGTATTACTTATGACTTTGAATCAGAAGAAGATCAATCAGTTACTGTTCGTGATAGAGATACTATGGAACAAGAACGTATTAAGATTGCTGATTTGAAAGAATATTTTGAGAAAAAATTTGAATTTTAGATATTAGAATATGCTAAAAACAGTTATTATATGATATATTATTTATTGTATAATAGCTGCTTTTTGTTATATATAGTGCAACATTAAGTGAAAATAAGTGTTGTAGATGGATTATCTAAAATCGCTAAGAAGGAATATTTGAAACCTATTAATGAGTTTATGAGTATTAATTATATATACATTAAAAAGGGAGAAGCTAAATTATGAAAAAATGTCCAAGTTGTGGAGAACTATTAGGAAATGATGTAGCAGAATGTTTTAAATGTGGAAGAAACGTAGAGGATGAATATGGTACAGATTATCCATCTAAGTATGCCTCGAATTATGTTCCTTCAATAACTGGTTTTGAAATATTTGCATGTATTGTATGGCCAGGAGTTATATTTATGATAGCATCATGTAGGTGTGTTTTACGTAAAGATAGGTCTTCAAGAAGATTTATATTACCATCATCAATAGTAATGGCATTGATGTTAACACTTGGAGCTATAGTTGGTACTATGGAGATGAAAATATTAGCAGGGGTTATGATAATACCACCACTATTAGCAAGCATAGGTATGAAATTATTTGGTAAAAAGGATTTCAAAGAAAGTCTTATGTCAAGTTGTATAGTTGTTGGAGTATTAATGACAATTTTTTGCGGATTGGTAGTTTGTTATTTTATATATTTGTACTTACATGGATTAGAATCATAGTTAAATAAAATAATATAGTGTTAAATAATACATAGAATAGAAGGTTAGCAAATTGCTAGTCTTTTATTTTTGAGTAGTTGACTGTGACACTTGATGATAGTAAAATGAAAGCGTAAAAATATACTTAAGGATGATGAAAAAATGGCAAAGAAATTAGTGATGGGCAATGAAGCAATTGCACTAGGAGCAGTTAAGGCAGGAGTTAATCTTGTAGCTGGTTATCCAGGAACACCTTCAACAGAAGTTCTTGAGACAATAGCAAAAAATAATTCAGGTGATATATATGTAGAATGGTCTGTAAATGAAAAAGCAGCTTTAGAAGTAGCAGCAGGCGCAGCATACTCAGGAGCTAGAGTATTGGTTACAATGAAACAAGTAGGATTAAATGTAGCTTCTGATCCTTTAATGAGCCTTAATTATGTAGGTGTTAAAGGTGGTATGGTTATTGTGGTAGCTGATGATCCAGGTCCAATATCATCACAAACAGAACAGGATACAAGACATTTTGCGAAGTTTGCAAAATTAATGGTGTTTGATCCAAGTTCTCCAAGTGAAGCTTATGAAATGATTCAAGATGCGTTTGAATATTCGGAAAAGTATAATGAGCCAGTAATATTTAGACCAACAACAAGAGTGTGTCATGGATATCAAACAATAGATGTTTCAGAAGATAGATATGTTAATAAACCAGAAGGATTTATTAAGGACTCATCTAGATGGGTGATATTTCCTAGATTAACATATAACAATCACATAAAAATTGAAGAGAAATTAGTTAAACTTGCAGATGAATTTAGTTCGTATAGATTCAATACACTTACTGGCAGTGGAACTAAGGGTATTGCAGCACACGGTGTAAGTTATGAATATGTTAGAGAAGTAATTGGAGATAGAGAAGACATAAAAGTTCTTAAAATTGCTACACCTAATCCATTCCCAGAGAAATTAGCAGTTTCTTTTTTAGAGGGATTAGATGAAGTATTAGTAATAGAAGAATTAGATCCGGTTATTGAAAGAGAATTAACATATATAGCAGGTAAATATAATAAAAAGGTTATAGTTAAAGGTAAATTAACTGGCGATATTGCTAATGCAGGTGAAAATACAGTACGGGCTATTAATAAAGCTATTGAAGTATTTTTAGGTGAGAATCTAAGTGAAGGGGATAAGAATCTTCCAACAACACCAGAGTTACCTATAAGACCTCCAGTATTATGTGCAGGCTGTCCTCATAGAGCATCTTTTTATGCAGTTAAGAAAGCTATGGTTGGTAAGAAAGCATACTTTGCAGGTGATATAGGTTGTTATACATTAGGAAATGCAATGCCACTTGATATGGTAGATGTATGTTTATGTATGGGTGCAGATGTTACTATGGCACAAGGTTTAGGTAGAATTGATAAAGAAGCATATAATTTTGCATTTATCGGAGACTCAACATTCTTTGCATCAGGAATAACTGGTGTAGTAAATGCAGTATACAATGAAGCAAATATGACACTTATTGTATTAGATAACTCAACTACAGCAATGACAGGTCATCAACCACATCCTGGAACTGGTGTAACAATGATGGGTAATGTTGTTGATAAGATAAGTATAGTTAAGATATTAGAAGCTATTGGAGTAACTAAAGTAGTTACTGCTAATCCATTAGAACTTGATAAAGCAGTGGATATTGTAAAAGAAGTTGCTGAGTTAGAAGGTGTTAAAGCAATAATATTTAAATCACCATGTATAGCAGTATCTAAACCATCAACGGGATATATAATTGATAATGATAAATGTATTAATTGTAAAAAATGTATAAAAGAATTAGGTTGTCCTGCAATAGTATTAAAAGAGGGAAAACCATATATAGAACCTTCATTATGTTTTGGCTGTTCAGTGTGTGCGAATGTATGCCCTGTGGATGCAATAAAGGAGGTAGAATAATATGATTAAAAATTGTTTGTTATGTGGAGTCGGAGGACAAGGAACAGTTCTTGCAGCTAAGGTATTAGCTGACGCAGCAATTAATAAAGGTTCAGAAGTTAAGACTACAGAAACTATTGGAATGGCTCAACGTGGTGGTTCGGTTGTATCACATGTGAGAATAGGTGTGAATATTCATTCACCACTTATACCAGTAAATAGTGCAGATATTATTATTGGATTTGAACCAGCAGAAGTAGTTCGTAACCTAGCATATTTAAAAGAAGATGGTGTTGTAATAGTTAGTTCTAAGGCTGTTAAACCTGTTACAGCAACGCTTAATAATTCATCATATGAAGGCACGGAAATGCTAGATTATATTAGAGCAAATGTTAATAAAGTAATAGTTGTTGATGGAGAGGCTATTTGTAAAGAATGCAATAGTCCCAGGGTACTTAATGTTGCATTATTAGGAGCAGGGGTAGCGACGGGCAAATTAGATATTACTATAGATGAAGTCAAAAATACTTTGTTAAAACGATTACCAGAGAAAGTACATGATATAAATATTAAGGCACTTGAATTAGGAAAAGAATTAGTATAAGGAGACATAATAATGAATGATGTGCAATTTACTTTAATAAAAGAGCAATTAAAGAACCTAACAAGTAGAGATTGCTTTTACAAAGAAAAATTTAAAGATGTTAATGTAGAAGAGATTAACTATTTAGAAGATTTTAGAAAACTTCCATTTACATGGAAGGGTGACTTAAGGGAAGCTTATCCATTAGGATTAATGGCAGTTGATGAAGAAGAAATAGTAAGAATACATTCATCGTCAGGAACAACAGGAATTCCAGTAATCATTCCTTATACAAAACAAGATGTAGATGATTGGGCAGAAATGTTTAAGAGATGTTACGAAATTGCTGGTATTACTAATCTTGATAGAATACATGTAACACCAGGATATGGTCTATGGACAGCAGGAATAGGATTTCAAGCAGGTGCTGAGAAATTAGGTGCAATGGCAATTCCTATGGGACCAGGAAATACAGATAAACAATTAAAAATGATGATAGATATGAAATCTACAATTTTATGTGCGACTTCATCATATGCTCTATTATTAGCAGAAGAGATTGAAAAAAGAGGAATTGGAAATAAGATTCATCTTACAAAAGGTGTTATTGGCTCTGAACGCTGGGGTGATAAAATGCGTAAGAGAATAGCAAAGGAACTAGGTGTTAGTTTATATGATATATATGGATTAACAGAAGTATATGGTCCAGGAATAGCAATCAGTTGTGATTATGAATGTGGAATGCATTATTTTGATGATTATATATATATTGAAATAGTTGATCCTAAAACGGGAGAGCCAGTTGAAGATGGAGAAGTAGGAGAAATTGTAATTACTACACTTAAGAAACAAGGTGCTCCACTTATTAGATATCGTACACATGACTTATCTAGAAAAATAGTAGGTGACTGTCCATGTGGTTGTAAACATCCTAGAATTGATACAATAATAGGACGTACAGACGATATGATTAAAGTTAAAGGCGTTAATATATTTCCAAGTCAAATTGATGAACTCCTTAAAGATATAGAAGGTGCATCAAGTGAGTTCCAAATAATTATTGATCATGTATATGGAAAGGATATAATAACAATATTTATAGAAGTTACTGAAAATGCAAATAAATATGAAGTAGAAAGTGAACTTATAGTTGCATTTAAGAATAAAATCGGTATAACACCTTTTGTTAAACCAGTTGATATAGGTGATTTACCACGAAGTGAGAAAAAATCAACAAGAGTTTTCGACAATAGATACTAAAATAAATGGAAATTTTTGTGTAAAAAATACATAAAAATAATAAAATACAAATTTACATAGATTTTAATTAAATTTATTAAAAAAACACTTCAAAATATACAAAATTATGGTATAATGGTTAACAGTGTTGTGGACTAACGTATTTGACCACAACTTAGATTATTTAATACTTAGGAGGTAAGTAACAAATGGCAAACAAATGGGTTTATTTGTTTAAAGAAGGCGACGCAACAATGAAGAACCTTCTTGGAGGTAAAGGATCTAACTTAGCAGAGATGACAAAGCTTGGTCTTCCTGTACCACAAGGATTTACAGTTACAACAGAAGCTTGTACACAATATTATGAGGATGGCGAGAAGATTAACGATGAGATCCAAGCTCAAATCATGGAAAATATCGTTAAGATGGAAGAGATTACTGGAAAGAAATTCGGTGATAAAGAGAATCCATTATTAGTATCAGTTCGTTCAGGTGCTAGAGCATCTATGCCAGGTATGATGGATACTATCTTAAACCTTGGTTTAAATGAAGAAGTAGTAGAAGTATTAGCTGAGAAATCAGGAAATCCACGTTGGGCATGGGATTGCTATAGAAGATTTATCCAAATGTTCTCTGACGTAGTTATGGAAGTTGGTAAGAAGTATTTTGAAGAGCTTATCGACGAGATGAAAGAGAAGAAAGGTATTACAGAAGACGTAGACCTTACTGCTGATGATTTAAAAGAATTAGCTAATCAATTTAAAGCTGAATACAAAAATAAGATTGGTGAAGAGTTCCCTACTGATCCCAAGGAGCAATTAATGGCTTCTATCAAAGCTGTATTCCGTTCTTGGGACAACCCTAGAGCAAACATCTACCGTCGTGACAATGAGATCCCTTATTCTTGGGGTACAGCAGTTAACGTACAAATGATGGCATTTGGTAACATGGGTGATACTTCAGGTACTGGTGTTGCGTTTACTCGTGATCCAGGTAACGGAGAGAAG
>JAVBSN010000033.1:0-7987 GCA_031547045.1 Lachnospiraceae bacterium | reverse complement strand
ATAATCTTTGTTGATGATAAGGTTTGATATTTACAGTTATCTACAAATATCTCAATCTCACTTATCATATCCTCTACGCCTTTTCTTCCCATCTTAGTAACCTCCTATGTATATATTAATTATTTATCAAATTTTTCTTTAAGTAATGGAATAACTACTGGTGGAACAAAATCCTTTACATCTACTCCATATGTTGCATATTCCTTAACAATACTTGAACTTAAATATGCATATTCTATACTTGTTGTTAGAAATATAGTGTCTACATCTTTCGTTACCTGTCTATTACTTTGAGCCATCTGTAATTCGTACTCAAAATCAGTTACGGCACGTAATCCCCTTACAATAACACTAGTATTTGTATCTCTTGCAAAATCTATTAACAGTCCACTAAAGCCTTGAACTCTTACATTACTAATGTCCTTTGTTACCTCTTTTATCATACTAACACGTTCTTCTATAGAAAACAATGGAGTTTTTTGACTATTATTAAGAACTCCAATTATTACCTCATCAAACATACAAGAACTTCTTTTTATTATATCTAAATGACCCAATGTTACTGGATCAAAGCTTCCTGGGTATATTGCTCTACTCATACATTTTCCTTCATTCTAATAAAAATATGTTTATTTGTCTTATACTTCTTCTCTTTAATTACTTCAAATCCTATATCTTCTACATAGTCGAAATCAGTTTTTAACGCTGCTTCTACTATAATTACTGTGTCTTCATCTAATATGCTAGAGTTAGCTAACATTCTTATAACTTCCTCTTCCATTCCATTATCATATGGTGGATCCATATAAATATAATCAAAGACTATCTTTTTATCTTCTATTAATCTAATTGAAGAAACAGCGTCTCTAGCGATTATAGAACCTTTATCCTCTAATTTGGTATGGGCTAAATTAGCTTTAATACAATCTACTGCCTTCTTATTATTCTCTACAAAATATGCTTTAGCTGCACCTCTACTAAGTGCCTCTATACCAATACCTCCACTGCCACTAAATAAATCTAAGAAATTAGCATTATATAAATCATTACTAATCATATTAAATAATGTTTCTTTGATTCTATCTGTAGTAGGTCTTGTATCTTGTCCTTCAATTGTCTTTAATTGTAATCTTCTTGCGCTTCCAGCTATAACTCTCATATATATTTACCTTACACTCTTTTTATTTTATATAAAAGTAGATTTTTGTCAACCTATGTATCGAAATAAAACATTAAAATAATCTTAATTTTTTACATATATTTTATAATAATCTACTTACTAATCTGCTCTTTAAACCATTTTCCTGTTTCTGAATAATCTGAATCTGACCAACCAGACTTTTTACTACATCCACTACTTATTAATGATGAGCTTTCATCTTTGTTTGATATATTCCAACATGCGAAACTAAGATTCTTATCATTAATTAATTTTATCCATTTATCAGCTTCATTATAATCTATTGAACCATTTCCTGATGCATCACATATACTACATTCACTAACAAATATAGGGGCTCCATTATTCAAAGCAGTTGTAACCTTATTTCTAATATCATCCTTATGAGTAGATGCATAGAAATGAACTGCATACATTATATTATTATATCCTGCAATTTGGTCTTTAGATGCTATATCTACATCTTGTGACCAATTTGGAGTTCCTACTATAATTATTGCATCTGTATTATTTGCTTTAATAACTGGTATTACTTCTTCAGCATAAGATTTTATATCAGACCAACTTGTACCACCATTAGGCTCATTGCAAATCTCATATATTACATTATCATAGTTTGCATATTTCTTTGACATTTCATCAAAAAATTTAATAGCATCACCTTTATTAGTTTGAGGATTATTATCATTAAGAATATGCCAATCTATAATTACATACATACCTAACTCCGTAGCATAATCAACACCATTATTTACAATTCCCTTAAGTTCAGATTGACTTCCACCACTACAATATCCATTGTAATCAGCAGTATACATAGCTAATCTAATTACATTTGCACCCCAATCATCTCTAAATGTTTGAAATGCATCTTTGTTAACATACTCTGGAAACCAGTTAATTCCATGTGTACTTACACCCTTTAACTGATATTTATCACCATTCTTATCTACTATATTAACTCCATCAACCATTAATTTTCCATGATTAGCAACTGGTGTACCTGTTATATCCTTTGGTGCATTATTAGAAACTGTTTCTTCTGTAGTAGTTTCTTCCTTTTTGTCAGTATTCTTTGCTACATCTTTGTTATTACTATAATCTACACCCATTATATTAATGGCAACATCTTTTACTTCATATGTACTATCTGGTGTAACTAATATAAATCCAAATGTTATATTAGCACTTGCCATAATATTAATATTATAATCAACTGGAGTAATAGTAAGATTATTGTCTTCTATTACATACTCACCATTCCAAGAACTTTCTATTCTACTTCCTTCTGGTACATCAAAAGTTAATTTCCAATCAGAAATATCTTCATTACTGTTATTATATAGGATTCCATCAAATTGAGATGCTGAATCTCCATCTACTTCCCAAGAATTTCCCTTTTTAATATCTACCTTATAATCATTAACAGTTACTTCTATATCTTCTGTAGTTTCCTCCTCTGATTCTTCAGTAACCCCAACTCCTCCTGTATCTGAATTATCATTATTCTCATCTTTCCTACATGCTATTAATGAAAATGCTAATAATATAATTAATAGCATTAATTTTGTATATTTTTTAATCATTTTAGTATCTCCAATTCCTCATAAAATATTACGTATTTTTTCTTTTTACACTATAACATATAGATGAAAAATATACAAATATGTTCAAAATTTTCTAGTTTAATTTATATTCAATTACACATAATAGTATTGCAACAACAAATAAATCTAAATTGAAATGGAGGGCTACACTATGAGTAAGAATTCATCAAGTGTTCCAGAAGCAAAGAATGCATTAGACAGATTCAAATATGAAGTTGCATCTGAAATTGGAGTACCTTTAAAGAATGGTTATAATGGTGACTTAACTTCTTACCAAAACGGTTCAGTTGGTGGTGAGATGGTAAGACAGATGATTAAGAGACAAGAAGAGCAAATGGCTGGTAAATAGTTAACTTAATTATCTTACCTTGCGATTAACTCGCAAAAATAAATGAGGGCAGTTACATACTGTCCTCATTTTCATTTTAATATAAGTTTTATATGATTACAAGCTAATCTGTCGAATATGGTCTAAATACTAAATGACATATCAATTTTATTTTGAATACCTTCGCTATTAATGCTACTTATATCGTATCCCATATTAATTAAATATTTAACACTATCACTTGCACATTTTAAAACATCTGCATGATTAATTATATCAGCTACATTAAATAACATATCTCCACTTTGTCTTACGCCAAAGAAATCTCCTGCTCCACGCAACTTTAAATCTTCATTTGCAATATAAAAACCGTCATTAGACTTATTAAGAATCTCTAGTCTTTCTCTAGCTTCCTTGCTGTCCTTACCACACATCATAATACAATATGACTGTGCATCTCCACGACCTACTCTTCCTCTTAGTTGGTGTAATCCTGCAAGCCCAAATCGCTCTGCATTTTCTATCATAATAACAGTTGCATTTGGAACATTTATTCCTACTTCAATTACTGTAGTTGATACTAATACATCTATTTCATGCTTAGCAAACCTATCCATAATATTGTTTTTCTCACTTGGTGTCATCTTTCCATGTAAATATTCTATTCTTACAGAGTTATTCATATTTGTTCTAAGTACTTCTGAATAATCTTCAACATTTTCTATTTCTAATGTTTCAGATGCACTTACCATTGGGCATATAACATAGACTTGATGGCCTAAGCCTATTTGTTTTTCAATAAACCTATATGAAGTAGGTCGATAATCTGTTCCAACAACACAATTTTTAATTGGTAATCTATTTGATGGTAGTTCATCAATTATAGATATATCCAAATCTCCATACATTATAATTGCTAGGGTTCTAGGAATTGGTGTTGCACTCATAACTAACACATGGGGATTATTTCCTTTATCAAATAAACTTTGCCTTTGTCTAACACCAAATCTATGTTGCTCATCAGTAATAACAAGACCTAACTTATTATATTCCACTTTATCTTGAATTAGAGCATGGGTCCCTATTACAATATCTACTTCTCCATTCTTTAACCCATCATATATTCTTCTTTTTTCTTTTAGTTTTGTTGAACCCACTAATAATTCTACATTAATATTATATTCACCTAAAATACTAATAAAACTTTCATAATGCTGCATAGCTAATACTTCTGTTGGAACCATTAATGCTCCTTGAAATCCTGACTTAACACACATAAGTAATGCTATTATTGCTATTATTGTTTTTCCTGAACCTACATCACCTTGTACAAGTCTATTCATTACTATATCACTTGCTAAATCGCTCTTTATCTCTTCTAAGGTTTTTAATTGAGCATTGGTTAATGTATATGGTAATTTATTAATTAAATCTTCGGCTTCTTCACAATTACTAATCTTATATTCATTAAATATATTATCGTTATTTTCTTTTAATCTTTCCATTGCTAATAAAAAGTTAAAAAATTCATCGAATATAATTCTATTTTTAGCCTTAGATAAATTATTATAATCACTTGGAAAATGTATTTCCTTTACGGCATCCTTATATTCCATAAGATTATACTTATCAACAATAACATTGGGTAAATGCTCTGTAACATCATCCATAACAGGCAATACTGTCTTCATACATTTTCTATACATATTGTTAGTAATACCTTCTGTTAAGGGATACACCGGTTGTAATAGAGACATTAGTTCCCTATATTTCTCCTCAGTATAGTACTCTGGATGTTCCATTACTTTTTGATTATTTTTAACACTAACATTACCAACAAATATATATGTCTGTCCAATATGAAATGTCTGTTTAAGAAACAATGCATTATACCACGTTAATTTCATTGTTCCTGTAAAATCTTTAACATTACAACTAACTATTTTAAGACTACGAACTCTAACTATATCTACATACGAATTAATAACTCCTCTTATTGCAACTCTTTCACCTACACTTACAGATTCTATATCTATAGGTTCATCATATGATAAATATAACCTTGGAAATGTATTTATTAGGTTCTGTATTGTACCAATATTTAATTTTCTAAATGTGGCAGCAGTCTTATCCCCTACCCCTTTAATTACACTAATATCATCTTGTAATCTCATATAGATTCTCCATAAAATATAGTAAATAGTTAAACTTAAGGACAGACCATAAGCCTGTCCTTAAATTTAATATATGTAAGCTTATACATATGATATATGCCTACTTAAATTGATTATTACTCAACTGATAATACATAATAATAGATTGGTTGACCACCATAATGTAATTCAACATCACAGTTAGGATATAACTCTTCTACACTCTCTAATAGCTTATTTGCATCAACTTCTGCAATATCTTCACCATAGTATACGCTAATTAATTCAGAATCTTCATCAACTAATGTATCAATTAAATCTAACGTTACTTCAGAAACTGTTTTACCAACAGCCTTAATACCATGATCACCAATACCCATTATATCGCCTAGATTAATTGTTCTTCCATCTATACTTGTATCTCTAACAGCATATGTTATCTGACCGCTCTTAACAGCCTTCATATCTTCACTCATACTAGATTCATTATCTTCAGGTGATTTTGAAGGATCAAAGCTAATAATCGCCGCTATTCCTTGAGGTACTGTTGTAGATTGAATTACTATTATATTCTTATCTTCAATTAAAGATTGAGCCTGATTAGCCGCTAAGATAATATTCTTATTATTTGGAAGAATAAATATATTATCTGCATTTACATTATCAATAGCCTTAATCATATCTTCAGTACTTGGATTCATTGTTTGACCACCTTCAATTAAGTAATCAACACCAAGTTCACTAAATATTTCATTAATACCTTGACCAATTGATACTGCTATAAATCCATAATCTTTTCTTGGCTCATTTGACTTAACTGTCTCTTCTTCCTTAGCACTTTCTTGCTCCGCAATCTTAGAAGCCTCTTTAATTAACTTCTCTTCATGCTCTTCTCTCATGTTGTCAACCTTCATGCTTGTTAACGAACCATAAGTAAGACCTCTTTCAAATGCTAATCCTGGATGATTAGTATGAACATGTACTTTTACAATATCATCATCAGATACTACAACTATTGAATCACCTATTGAACCTAAATATTCTTTAAATTCAACTTCTGTCTTAGCTGTATATTCTTTCTCTAACATAACAATAAACTCTGTACAATAGCCAAACTTAATATCAGACGTATCTATATCTTCTGATTTTACACTAGCTACCTTAGCTACTGGTATAACTATACTAGAATAATCTATCTCTTTTCCTTGAATTGCATCATATGCACCTTCAAGAACTGTCATAAGACCTTTTCCACCTGAATCTACTACTCCAGCTTCTTTAAGAACCGGTAACATATCTGGAGTCTTATCTAAGACTTCATTACCATGTTTAATTATAATCCCAACAAATTCTTCTATATCTGTATGTCTTCTACAAGACTCTTTTGCCTTATCAGCCACACCTTTAGCTACAGTAAGTATTGTACCTTCTTTAGGTTTCATAACTGCTTTATATGCTGTCTCAACTGCCTTCTGACATGCTATAGCTATATCTAATGTTGTTAATTCTTCTTTATCTGCTATTGATTTACAGAATCCCCTAAATAATTGAGATAAAATAACACCTGAATTACCTCTTGCACCCCTTAATGAACCACTTGAAATTGCCTTTGATAATGTTGCAACTGTTGGATTCTCAATTCCACCAACTTCTTTAGCTGCCGCCATTATTGTTAATGACATATTTGTACCTGTATCACCGTCTGGTACTGGGAATACATTTAGCTCATTAATATATTCTTTCTTAGATTCTATATTCTTAGCTCCTGCTAAAAATGCTTTCTGTATTTCTAAAGCATTTATTGACTTACTCACAATCATTTCCTCCTAACGACACTAGTCTATAACTCTTACGCCTTCAACAAAGACATTAACACTGTTAACTTTCATTCCTGTAAATTCTTCAATCTTATATCTTACAGAACTCATCAAGTTATCAGCCACAGTTGATATTCCAACACCATACGCCACAATAATATGAATATCAATATCAATTTCATTATTATCATCAATAGTAACTGAAACACCTTTACTAATACTGTCTCCTTTAAGAAGCTTAACTAGACCGTCTTTCATACTAACAGTTGCCATTCCTACAATTCCAAAACACTCAACAGCCGATAAACCAGCATATTGGGCAACTACTTCATTTTCTATAAGAATATCGCCATTGTCTGTATTAACATGTCCCTTCATATCAAGACCTCCAATTCCATTTTTTATACTATATCACATAGTATAACCGTTTTCCACAGAAAAAGAAATATTTTTTTTATTTTTAACTTGCATTATATATTAATATCTTTTAGAATTGACATGTTGTGAGCCTAAGAGGTTTATTTTTTTCAAGGAGGTGCTATTATGGCGAAATGTTCAATTTGTGATAAAGGTGCTCATTTTGGTATCAAAGTGAGTCATTCTCATAGAAGATCAAATAAAATCTGGAAATCAAACGTTAAGTCTGTTAAGGCTATAGTTAACGGAGCTCCTAAAAAAATTTACGTATGTACTTCTTGCTTGAAGTCAGGTAAAATTCAAAGAGCTTAATTTCTATAAAAAAAGAGTGTTGGATACACTCTTTTTTATTTGCTTAAAAAGATTAACATTTACAAAACAATACATATGCAAAAACTAATGCAAGTACTAATATCATAAATTCCAAAATTCCTTTAACAAGGTAGGTAGTTATCATACCTAAAGCGAAAAAGAATAATGCAAAT
>JAVBSN010000039.1:0-7737 GCA_031547045.1 Lachnospiraceae bacterium | reverse complement strand
TTCATTATAAACATCTAGCTTATTTTAAGCACTCGTTTTACTGTTTTTGGTTTAGCAATTTTCATTGCTGTTCGTTCTGAATATTCTATTGAATTTTCAGGGTTGCTTGGTTGTTTAATTATCAATGTTCTTTTTGTTTTTTTGTTGCCCTTGTTCGAGCGACTTGCTTATCTTATCATCTGTTTCGAACTTTGTCAACAACTTTTTTAAATTATTTTTATATATATTTTTTATATACTAAAATCCCATATATTTCGACTGGGAATTACATATTAACATTTACTTCTGCCTTCGTCAATACCTTTTATTATGTATTTTTTACCTTTTATTTTAACCCTTGATTTCCTTTGATTTTCTTAACTAATATCTCATCTTATATCAACATAATACGGTTATTATTTTAATAATAATCATCTTTTTCATATGCTTCATCTATTTGATCAATACACACATAGTATCTTTTGGGTCTTCTCATATCCACATAAACAGGCAATTGAGTTAACTCTAATTTTTTTATAATATCTGTTGGGTCATACCACAAATATTCACTTTTGAATATATGTGCTTTCCCTTCCATAGGATTGCCATATTCACAATAAATTATACGCGAATACTCTCTTTCTGAATATTCCCCATATTCGCCATAATCATTATAAACTTTTGTATACTTAGAAACCTTTACTTCTGTTATCTTTGCATATACCAGTTGCAATCTATCTTTATATAGCTTTCTTTTTAGAACTGGCTGTATATCTTTATAGAAATTACCCATTCCAGCTCCAGCAAACAACAATCCAACTAAGAACCAACCTATAAATGTTGTTAATCTATCTTTTAGCCCTCTATTATCTTCCTTCTTCATAAAGTCATAATCAGCAATATAATTTTCTGATTTATCATCATAATAAATTGTAGTAGTATCCCCTACTTCTATATTCTTATTTGATAATGCTACTTCACCTGTAAGTGCTACTTCATCTTTCATATATCTAACTTCAACACTAACATAGTTAGAACCTTGCTCCATTATTTCTATTACTGTTCCATTTGTACTTTTGCCTTCTCTAGTTTCATCTCTTACTTCCATATACCCCATAAACCAAATAACAATTCCAACAGTAATGAATAATATACTTCCAACATATCCAATACCCTGTGGTTTTCTTCGTATTCTTTTCATAAATACCTCCCCCACATAGTTATTTTTTAAATATGTATCTACACCTCAGCTTTACATATAATGTGCTATATTAAATCAATTGCTTCTCTAACATTACTAACACCAATTAATTTAATTCCATCTATACTATTTATATTATCCTTATTAGTTTTAGGTAAAATGCAAGTAGTAAATCCCATCTTAACAGCTTCTTTAATTCTCTGTTCAGCCATACTTACGCCTCTGATTTCACCTGCTAATCCAACCTCGCCAAATATTATAATATGTTCATCAATTGTTCTATTTTTATAACTAGAAACTATAGCTAAGATGATACCCAAATCAATTGCAGGTTCGTTTAATTTCATACCTCCTGCAATATTAACATAGGCATCACAACCCGCTAATTGTAATCCTGCTCTTTTCTCTAACACTGCCATTAACAGATTTACTCTATTATAATCAATACCTAGTGCTGTTCTTCTAGGCATATTAAAGTTAGTCTGTGATACTAGTGCTTGAATCTCAATTAATATAGGTCTTGTACCTTCCATTGAACATACCACAATAGAACCAGATGCATCTACTGGTCTTCCATCAAGCATAACCTTCGATGGATTATCTACCTCTGTTAGTCCTTGTTGCTTCATCTCAAATACACCTATTTCATTTGTTGAACCAAATCTATTCTTAACTCCTCTTAATACTCTATATACTGCACTTTTTTCACCTTCAAAATATAATACAGTATCTACCATATGTTCTAGAGTTCTTGGACCTGCTACTGTTCCTTCTTTGGTAACATGTCCTACAATAAATATTGCTATATTTTGTTGTTTAGCAATCTGCATAAGCCTGTTAGTAACTTCTCTAACCTGTGAAACACTTCCTGCTACTGATGATACTTCTTCTGAATACATTGTCTGTATAGAATCAATAATCACTACTTCTGGCAATGTGTTTGTTATACTATTCTCTACACTATCTAAACTTGTTTCACAAAGAATTAGCATATCATTATTAAATTCTCCTATTCTCTCTGCCCTCATCTTTATTTGTTGTAAAGATTCTTCACCTGAAATATATAATACTTTGTGGTTACTATCAGAAAGATTTCTACATACTTGTAATAGAAGTGTTGACTTTCCTATACCAGGATCTCCACCCACTAAAACTAAGGAGCCAGTAACAATGCCCCCACCTAATACCCTATCTAATTCTTTAATACCTGTGCCAATACGTGTGTCTTCTGCTGTATCTATATTAAAAATACTAGTAGGCGCCTTGGAAACAGCCTTGGTACTAGCATGTTTCCCTGCGCCTACAACTACTTTTTCTTCAACAAATGTATTCCATGTCCTACATCCAGGACATTGGCCTACCCATTTGCTAGATTCATATCCACACTCTTGGCAAAAGAAAACTTGTTTCGTCTTTGCCATAAATACTCCTTAATTACAATTTAACTATCTCAACTTCTGAAACTGCATCTGCATCAATCTCTACACTAAAATTAAGCTTGCCACCTAAATTAGTCTTCATTGTTCCTGCATCTTCTCCATTAATTGAAATCTTATACTCTTTGTTTTCTTCTAATTCTAAAGTAATCTGTGAATCAACTGTTCCTTCTACCTTAAACAATACGCCTTTGTCTGTAGCGCTAAAATCTAGAACGGTTGTACCTGGCACAGATTCATATACAAACATGCCATTCTTTTCGAGTTTAGTTATCTCCTTAAATGTTTTTATCTTATAAATGTCCCCATTAAACTCAAATCCATCTTGCTTAGTTTTTGAACCCAATTCATAATTTCCAAAACTAAGTGTCCCATTCGCTTCTTTACGAATCAATTCTTTAATAACTGACATGTCTTCATCCTCCTAAAAGTGCTATATAGTATAGTATATACCATATCCACTAAATTCGACAATATAACTTTAAGTGGTTAGGTATGAATTCTTACTAAGTAACAATAGTATACCCTATTATTCATTTTTTTTCTACTATATTATCTATAATAAAGCATTTTTTTCTAGTATTTTATTGGTAATAATATTACTCTATTTTACTTTAAATTGAATTGCTCCTGATTTAACAGATACGGTCACTATATCTCCTGATTTTACTGTTCCATCAATCATTGCTTCTGCCAATCCATCCTCAATATGTGTTTGAATTGCTCTTCGAAGTGGCCTTGCTCCATACTTCTTATCATAACCCTTTTCAAATATAAATGTTTTAAGTGCCTCGCCATATTTAATACTTATATTAACTTGTGTTTCAATACGTTTCTTTAATGATTTTAATAATAAATCCACTATTTGCTTAACTTCAATTTCTGATAACGTATGGAATACAATTGTATCATCAATACGATTTATAAATTCAGGTCTAAATAATTTCTTTACTTCTTCCATTACTCCTGTCTTCATAGCTTCATAATCTTTGTTATCATCGTTACCGCCAGAAAAGCCTAATTTTTTTGGTTCAACTATTCTCTGGGCACCTGCATTTGAAGTCATAATAATTATAGTATTTTTGAAATCAACTTTTCTTCCTTGAGAATCTGTTATATGTCCATCATCAAGAACTTGAAGTAATACATTAAATATATCTTCATGGGCTTTTTCAATTTCATCAAATAATACTACTGAATATGGATTACGTCTAACTTTTTCACTTAATTGACCACCATCTTCAAAACCTACATATCCTGGAGGTGAACCAATCATCTTAGATACGCTGTGTTTTTCCATATATTCAGACATATCAACTCTTATTAATGCATCTTCACTTCCAAAGACAGCTTCTGCTAATGCTTTTGATAATTCTGTCTTTCCTACACCTGTAGGCCCCAAGAATAAAAATGAGCCTATTGGTCTATTTGGATCTTTAAGTCCAACTCTACCTCGCTTTATTGCTTTGGCAACAGCATCTACTGCTTCGTTCTGTCCTATTACTCTCTCATGTAATATATTAGAAAGCTTACTTAATCTTTTACTTTCTTTTTCTTCTAATTTACTAACTGGTATCTTGGTCCAATTAGATACAACTAAAGCTACATCATTTTCATTAATTGATAATTTTGTATTATTTCTTTTTCTATCAATACGTTCCTTTGATTTTTCTAATTCTTCACTTATATTAGATATATCTAATTTTATACTACTAGCTAATTCAATATCACCTTTTATTAAAGCTTCTTCTAATTCATAATTTAAATATTTCAATCTATTCTCAGTATTTATATTATCATCTGATATAGTATATACGCTTAATCTTTTCTTTGATGATGCTTCATCAATTAAATCAATAGCCTTATCTGGTAGAAACCTCTCATTTATATATCTATTTGATAATTGTACTGCTGCCATAATTGCACTATCTTCAATAGTAAGATTATGATGAGATTCATAGCAATGTTTAAGACCTTTTAATATATCAATTGCTTCTGCTTCATTAGGTTCTTCAACACTAACTGGTTGGAATCTTCTCTCTAATGCTGCATCTTTCTCTATATGTTTTCTATACTCTGATCTTGTTGTTGCACCTATAACTTGCACTTCGCCCCTTGATAGGGCTGGTTTCAATATATTTGATGCATCTATTGCACCTTCTGCACCACCTGCTCCTACTAATGTATGCACTTCATCTATAAATAAAATTATATTTCCATCTTGTTTAACTTCTGAAATAACTCTTTTTATTCTTTCTTCAAATTCTCCACGATATTTAGAACCTGCAATTATTCCTGATAAATCTAATGTTAGTAATTTCTTACTTTTAAGTAATTCTGGAACTTCTCCTCTTGCTATAAGTGAAGCCAAACCTTCAACAATTGCAGTCTTTCCTACGCCTGCTTCGCCTACTAGACAAGGATTATTCTTCATTCTTCTACTAAGAATCTGTATTACTCTTTCTATCTCATCTTTTCTTCCTATTACAGGATCTAATTCTCCATTTAATGCACTATTAGTTAGATTTCTTGAATATTGCTCTAATGTTGGTGTTTGTGATTTTGCCTTTACATTTTTTTTGCTAGATGAATATTCAGTCTTAGCCATTCCTCCATCTAATCCTAATGCTGTCATTGTATCAATATATAATTTCTGCATATTAGCCCCGAGTGTTACTAATAATCTATATGCCACTGTATCCTCTGATTTTATAATTGCAATTAATATATGCTCAGTACCAATCAAGCCTGACTTTAATCTTATTGCTTCTTTTTCACTATTATCTAATATACTTTGGTATTTTTTTGTAAATTCGCCTGTTGCTTTACTTGCTACAATCGTATCGTTTTCTAATATTTTATTTATAATATTAAGCATGCGCTCTTTGCTTATGCCATTTTTCTCTAATACGATTCCTGCTCCACTCATACTTTGTGAAAGTAAACCAACTATTAAATGTTCTGTTCCTACATATTCTTGATTTAACACCTTTGCTATCCTTTTTGCTTCTTTGATAGCATTTAATGCACTCTTTGTATACTTAGCACTCATCTAAATATCTCCTTCTATAACTAATTTTTAAATAATTTTTCAATATCTTTAATCTCTTTATATGCTTGACTTAATAATAATTGCATCTCTTCTAATGATAATCCCTTACATATGCCTTCTGCAACAATCATTTTCATATCTTCTCGCATAATTTGACAATCAATATTTTTATTGTCATAGTTTACCGCAACTACTGCTCCATGCCGCCTATCTAATTGAAGGTAGCCCTCTTGTTTTAAGATAGCATATGCTTTATTTACTGTATGCATATTAACACCTAAATCCATAGCTAATTGACGAACTGAGGGTAAAGAATCACCATCTTTAATATGTTCTCTAGCTATATCAAATACTATTTGATTTCTAAGTTGAATATATATTGCTTCATCACTATTAAAATCTATTTCTATAATCATGGTATCACCTTCTTATATATTTTGTTATATAAATGCTATAACACATATAATTATATGTCAAGACTTGACTTACAAAAAAGGAAGTGCATAACACTTCCCTTTTATTAATTATTATCTTCTCCATCAATATGGCCATTTAAACTCTTATTTTTTAGTTGTATACTTAATACTATACACATAATGAAAAATATTGCTGCTAAACCGATTGCCACATACATAATAATATCTTTCATATTAATTATTGTATCATCTTCCTGTGGTTGTTCTTCTTCAACATCCTCTTCTGTAACCTCTTCTTCAACAACTCTTTCTATATATCTTTGGAAAGTTCCTTCTTCTGTATCATACCAGTAAAATAACGGTTCACCATATACAGTCATTGCATATACTAAGATAAATCCATCTTCATTATCATCTATATAAGCATCTACTGACGTTCCATCTAAGTCGTATTTTATTGCATTAAATCCTTCTGGTATTACACTAGTATCTGCAGTTAATATTATATATCTATTTGCATTAGCCAAGTATTCTATATATGGTAATAAAGAACCTGTTTCTTCATTTAACATATACCAATATTGAGCATTTGTACCACTATCATCAAATAAACATACAACTTTAAATGCTTTATTTGGTGACTGAAATGCTATTACTGTATTTTCGCCATATTTACCTTCTGTTAATATAAAATCTTGTGGAACTGTTAATCCTTCTGCTGAAGATGCAAAAGTGTATATTTTACCATCTATATTTACTGTAATTTCTGGTGTTTCTTCTTCCGTTACTTCCTCTGTGTCTTCTGGTTCTCCACCTCTAGTTACTGTAATTACATAACTCTTTGTTTCACCAGTTGGTGCTGTTACTGTAATTGTTACTTTATTAGCTCCTGCTTTTAAACTATTAGCACCTGATACACTAACAGATGCATTACTATCAGACGCTGTAGCACTAACTACTATTTTAGCAATGCCTTCTTCAACTGTTGCCGTATACTTAGTTGTGCCTGAACTAAATTTTGGTGACAAAGTTCCAGGTGATATTTGTAATGATGCTAAATTACAATTCACTTTAGTATTTTGATCATTATTTGTATTTTCTGTTGGTGTATTCTCATTTGGTGTGTTTTCTGTTGGTGTATTGCTTGCAGGTGCTGCAACTGTTACATTTACGCCTGCTGCCGAAATACTAACTGAATTACCATCCCAATCAACAGTATCACTACTTGATGCTCCTATTGAAGAACTTCCATTAGCTATTGCTTTAAATGTCAGTGTAGCTGATGCTGATGTACTACTTCCATTACCATCCCAAACCAGTTTTACAGTACCTCCACCACCATTAGCAGTAGCCCCTGAACATCCTGTATATTCTAACACAGCAGAATTATATGAAACCATTGCTGTACAAGCTCCTAATGCCGCATCCATACTAACCGAAACCGTTACTGAAATTGTGTTGCCAACACTTACACTAGAACTAGATAGCCCTATAGTCATTTTTCCACTAGCCGCCTCTGACACTGTTGAAAAATTAATAGCAATAAGCACTGCTATACATAGCATAGCTACAATCTTTCTTATATTTTTCATATTGTTTTCTCCTCTACTGTTTAATATTACTAGCCCCAACTAAATGTTTTTTAAGCTGTAA
>JAVBSN010000118.1:0-11444 GCA_031547045.1 Lachnospiraceae bacterium | reverse complement strand
TGAAGAATATGCTCCACATACAATACCCACCATTAATGCAAGTGAAAATTCTTTAATTGATGGTACTCCCATAATAAACAATACAAATACCATTGTAAATGTTGTTAATGTTGTATATATAGTTCTTGTTAATGTTTGGCTAATACTTGTATTTACAACTGCTTCATAACCAACCTTCTTAACATTCATAATCTGCATATTTTCTCTAAATCTATCAAATATAATAATTGTAGTATTAATACAATATCCTAGTATTGTTAACATACAGGCAATAAATGTATTTCCTACTGATAATTTAGCTACTGAATATACAGTAAATACAACAAATACATCATGTAATAATGCGATAACTGCACTGGCACCAAATTTAATATCATTAAATCTAATTGCTATATATATAAGCATTAAAATTGTTGCAATAGTAACTGCAAGAACGGCATCTTTCTTCATTTCGCCACTTACTGTACCACTTATATTTTCAATAGAGAATTCTTCAATAGTAAATTTATTTCTTAAAGCAGTCTCAACTGCTTCACTTTGCGATTCATCTAATACACCTAATTTGATTACTATTTGATTAGTGCCTTGAACAGTCTGTAATTGTACAGTAGCTTCACTAGCATCTGCTGCTTCTGCAATAACTGGTCTGATAGCTTCTTCTGCTTCTTCTAATGTATATTCTTTATCAAATGTAGCAGTTATTGAAGAACCACCTAAAAACTCTATACTATAGTTAAGTATGTTACCTGTATTTTTCTTGTTTATTGGAAGGAATATAAATCCTAAAGCAATAACTAAGATAGATGCTATATAACAATATTTTGATATTTTAACATAGTTACGTACCTTTGGTGGTTTAGCTCCACCGTAAAACTTCTCACTCTTAAATCCAAGTTCATAGAAGGTTTTTAATAAATATTTTGTAACTGTTATAGCAGTAAACATAGATAATGCAATACCTATTGCTAATGTTTGTGCAAAACCTTTAACACCACCTGTTCCCATTAAATATAATACACCCGCTGCTATTAAAGTTGTTATATTACCATCTATTATGGCTGATAACGCCTTATGAAAACCAGAGTCAATAGCTGAGCTTACAGAATTACCTGCTGATATTTCTTCTTTAATTCTTGTATATATAATAACATTAGCATCTAAAGCCATACCTATCGATAATACAATACCTGCTAACCCTGGTAATGTTAATGTTACATCAAATGCATTTAAGAAAAGTAACATAATTACTACATAACCAGATAAAGCTAATGTTGCTACAACACCTGGTACTAAGTAGACAATAATCATAAATATACATATAATTATAATTCCTATTAATCCTGCTTTTAAAGTTGATGTTACTGCTTCTTGTCCAAGTTTTGCACCAACTATATTTGATTGAAGAGTTTTAAGCTCTAATGGAAGTGCTCCGATTCTTACTGTTGTAGCTAAAGCATCTGCTTCTTCATAACTTCCCATACCATCGATTTGAGCTGATTGAGAATTAATAGCTTCTTTTACATTAGGTGCACTTTGAACTTGTCCATCATATACAATGTATATTCTTTTTCCTACATTATTAGCAGTAGCTTCATAAAACTTTTGAATACCCTCTTCTTTAAATACTAACTGAACAATATATTTACTATTACTACCAACTTTTTGCGAATTATCTATTCCTGCTTGAGCATCGCTAACATCTGCTCCTGTAAGAAGTGGTGCATACTCTTCTCCATTTGAAAATGCTTCATATCCTTCTTCATCTAAAAACTCCAATGCTCCTGGAGTTCCCAATCCCTCTAAAATCTCATGGGCATTATCAACACCTGGAATCTCAACACTAATACGTTTTCCTGTTGAATCCTTATATACTTCACCTTCTGTACTATAAGTATCAACACGCTTTTGAAGTTTGTATACAGTATCATCAACATCCTTAGCCGTTGCATTTTCATCAACTACGTCATAAACAATACTAACACCACCTGCAAGGTCAAGACCTAAACTAATATTTGCTGCCTTACCTGTATGTGTTTTCCCAATTCCAAACAATGCAGTATATGTTCCTGCTGCAAAAACAAGAACAAATGCAAGCAATACTAAAATCGCTTTTTTCTTTGATTTACTCATTTTCTTTCTCCTTCTCCTCTAAATCAGCCATAGCTGCTTTAATCATTATTGCACATTCTATTCTCTTTTTCTGTAATTCACAGCCTATATCATAGGCATCAAGTATATTACCATGGAACTTATATGAATTAGCAGAACAACCACCACTGCAATAAAATCTAGCAAAACAGTTCTTACATTTATCTTTAGCATAGACATTACATAGCTTAAACTCTTCTTGTCTATTAGTATTCGTCACACCATCATCCACATTTCCCATAAGAAATTCATCTAATCCAACGAATTGATGGCAAGGATACAAGTCTCCCCATGGAGTAACTGCTAAATACTCTGTTCCTGAGCCACATCCTGAAAGTCTTTTAGATACACACGGTCCACCAGTTAAATCTATCATAAAGTGGAAGAAATTAAATCCATTTCCTTCCTTCTCCCTCTGTATTATTTCCTTTGCAAGCTTATCATATTCCTCTAATAATTTAGGTAAGTCTTCTTCTCTAATTGCATAAGGCTCTTCTGGTAATGAAACAACTGGTTCTACAGATATTTGTTTATATCCCATATCTGCTAGATGAAGTACATCTTCTGAAAAATCAAGGTTATTATGTGTAAATGTACCTCTTACATAATAATTCTGTTGATTTCTTGATTTAACTAATTTCTCAAACTTAGGCATTATATATTGATAGCTTCCCTTGCCGTTAGGTGTAGGTCTCATTCTATCATTAACCTCTGGTCTTCCATCAACACTTAATACAACGTTTGCCATCTCTTTATTAGCAAATTCTATAACATCATCATCAATAAGGACTCCATTAGTTGTTAATGTAAATCTAAAATTCTTATCATATTTTTCTTCTAAACTTCTTCCATAAGCAACTATATCCTTAACGACTTGAAAATTCATTAAAGGCTCTCCACCAAAGAAATCAACTTCAAGATTTCTTCTACTTCCTGAATTAGCAATTAAGAAATCTATAGCTTTCTTACCTACTTCTAAACTCATAAGTGATCTATCACCATGATATTCACCCTCACCTGCAAAACAATATCTACATGCTAGGTTACAATCATGAGCAATATGCAAACATAATGCTTTAACAACTGTTTTTCTCTTCTTAAAATCTATAATATAATCTTCATATACATCTTCAGTAAATAGTTGTCCATCTTTTTCAAGTTCTTCAACTTCATCGTATGCACTATCCACTTCTTCTGCTGAATACTTGTCCAGCTTACTTATTATCTCATCTCTGCTATTATTCTCATATAATTCAATAATATCATATACAATATCATCAACTACATGAATAGCACCACTACATATATCCATAACAATATTGTAGCCATTATTTTTATATTGGTGAACCATGATTAACTCCTTAATAGTATACGCAATTAAGAGGACTACCTCCCTGAGGCGGTCCCCTCTAATCTTATAAAAAGTATATAAATTATCTGTTCTCGCAACTTTGATTTCCTACTGTACAAGATGTTTTACAAGCTGATTGGCATGAAGTTTGGCACTCACCACAACCACCTTTTTTCATAGTATCTTTTAAAGTCTTATTTGTTAATGTCTTTATATGCTTCATAATACTGCCTCCTTGATTACTTTACGAAGCATTATACCATATAAATCCATACATTTAAAGTATTTTTTTTAGCTTACCATTCCACCCAAAAGTCCGCCTCCTACACATAAAAAGAATGCTGTAATACTACTTGCCGATGTTAAGTTAAAATCTTTACTTATTATTGTTGACACTAGATAAATAATAAAAATGTATAATACTCCTAAGAGTAGTCCCCATACAAACTTTTTCTCTTTAACCTTCTTACCTGTTATAAATCCCCCTAAAAAGCTTGCGATTATGTATATTGCCACAATAGCTATATTTACAACGCTTTCAGTTAACTCCATTTTATATACCAAAAGTGCTAATATTGCTAGTGCAATGCCTGTTACTACATATGATGCAATAAGAGACTTAATTACCTCCATTGCCTTTAATTTTGCAGACATCCTATCACCTCCTTGTTTAATATATGCAAGAATATAATAGTGCTATGCATACTATCCTAAAATGTATAAACTTTCAATCATTTTAATTATCAATATTTCGATAATAAAATACAGCAAGCTGAGTTCTATCTCTAAGATTAAGTTTCTCTAATACTAGGCTTATATAATTTCTAACTGTTCCTTCACTTAAAAATAATTGGTTAGATATTTCTTTATTACTTAATCCTTCAGCTACTAATTTAATAATATCCTGTTCTCTATCATTAATATCATAGTCATCATAATTAAAATTCTCTTTATTTTGCATTAATTGTGGTAATTTCTCAATTACTTCACTACCAAATACATTTTGACCACCTTCCACTGCTTTTAGAGCTGGTACAATCCCTTCAAAATCTTGCTTTAATATATATCCTTTTGCTCCAATATTTAATGCCTTAACTATATACTCATCATCAGAAAAAGTTGTTAAAAATAATATTTTGGCTTGTGAATCCTCATTTATTATATGTTCTGCTGCCTCTAATCCAGTCATAGTATCCATCCTAATATCCATCAATAGTATATCTGGTGTGTGTTTCTCATATAACTCAATTGCTTGCTTACCATTATTACCAATATCAACAACTTGAATATCATTGGCTTCTAAAATTGTTTTCAAGGATATTGCTACTAACTTATCATCATCTACAACTAATACTTTCATAATAATCTCTCCATATATCTATTCTTTCTCATTATTCACATTACTTTTACTTATCGAAATAAATATTTTAAATCCTTTTTCTATATCTATACTAAACATTCCACTAAAAGCCTCTACTCTTTCCCGCATGTTTTCAAGACCTATTCCACCCTTTAAGCTTTTATTACTAACCTTACCATTATCCTCAATCAATAATTGATAAAATCCTGGATGTTCTCTAAGTACTATATTTACCGAATCCCCATTACTATGTTTTACTATATTATTCATAGCTTCTTTTACTGTGGCAATAAAGCAATACTTAATATTTCTTGGAACTGCTGGCGATGCATCATAATCAATATTTATTTTATACTCCTTCATATCTTCTACTGCATCATATATTGCTTTTTTCAAGTCCACAGATTCATCGTGTAAATCATGAACACTTTTTCTTATACTGCTCATGGCTTGATTAAGTGTATCTTTAACACTTACCAAATGCTCACTTATAGTCTCATCCTTATTAATTGCTAACAATGCTCCCACTTGTAAAATAGACCTAGATAACATATGCCCCACATTATCATGTATTTCTCTTGCTATTCTATTTCTTTCTCTCAATGTTGCTAAATATATTTCATAATCTTGCTTTTCTAACAAGTTTTTATTCTTCTCTTTAAGCATCATATTATATTCTGTACTTGTATCTCTAAGTCTTATTAATTCATTACTAAGATCCTCTATTTTACTACTCTTGTATTGAATATATACACTTATAGCCATAATAGCCATAGTATATAGCAATTGCCATATTTCATAATCTTGTACAAATATACATATTATAAATGCTACAACTGAAAGCCTAGCTTCCCATTTTATATCATTCATTATTGCTATATATATAACTACAGGTAGATATACTATGCATTGGGGAACAAACAGAGAAACAACAATACATATTAATAATATATATTTGATTACAATATTATCCCTTAAATATAGTCCCATTGCTGATACAGAAAACAGCAATAAAAATATAATTACTGGCGCTATAAAGCTATCACCACTAAATAGTATTACAAGACTTGCTATTAATAATATTATACTATCAACTATTCTTGACATTTAATTTCTCCCTACTCAAACAAGCTAAACTGTTCATAACCATATTGTTTCTTATAACTATGTATAATATCCTTCATATTGTATAGGATTCCATACTTCTCACATTCTTTCTTAAACATGTTATATAGTTTAGATGAATTATTTGCCCTACACTCATAGTACTGTCCGAATCTCTCCCTATACATATCCACATAATTCTCATCCGGAAACAACTCTTGTAACTTATTATAGTAATAATCTCTTTGATTCCCTCTTAAAGTCATTCCCATAGCTGGATATATAAATGTAACACTCATTTCATGGGCTTTTCTTACTATGCCTAATATATTTTCCTCACTATCCTCTATAAAAGGCAATATAGGCATCATAAGTATTCCTGTAGTAATTCCTGCATCAGTTAACTTAGATACTGCTTCCCATCTTTTTGAAGAAACTGGTGCATTAGGCTCTACCTTCTTACTTATACTATCATCCATAGTAGTAATTGTTATCTTAGCTACTGCTGGTGAATGTTCTCTTATATCTTTTAATATATCTATATCTCTTGTAATAAGGTCTCCTTTAGTTGCAATACATATACCAAAACCATAGGCATTTACAAGTTCTAAAGCATGTCTTGTTAATTCCATTTCTTTTTCAAAGGGATTATAGGGGTCACTCATTGCACCTGTTCCAATTAGCCCTGTCTTAGTCTTTCTTCGCAGTTCATCCCTTATTATGCTTAATGCATTTTCCTTTGCTTTAACTGTATGAAAATCATCTATTCCATAACATTCTGAACGACTATCACAATATATGCAATCATGGCAACAGCCTCTATATATATTCATATTGTATTCTGTTCCAAACCAATATTCTGGATGCTTCGTCTTGGTAATAATTGATTTAGCTGCAACATATTCCATTATCTATCTCCTACTTGTTTAAATCACATAGTTCTAAGCTCGAAAACACAATCTTTACATTGGTTTCGAAAGTACCTCAACCAATTACAAGATACGGCTACGACTAGGCTCGATAAAACCTCGCCAAGTTCTCTGCCAGTCGCTAAGTAATAAAAGTATACCATACTTATACTTAAGGTAACTACTGTATTTTTATAGTTGTGACAATTGTCATATTAGTTATTGACTCTGTTCACTTATACATTTTCAAATTTTTTCTTATACTATGACTATACTTAAATTAAAATCTATTCTTAGGGAGGATATTATATGGGAACACCAGTTGTTAAAATCGAAAATCTTGTTAAAAGATATAAAGAATTAATTGCTCTAGATCATTTTAATCTAGAGATTGAGGAAGGAGAAATATTTGGTCTATTAGGTCCTAATGGTTCAGGTAAAACAACTACTATAAATTGTTTACTTGCTTTACTCACCTTCAACAAAGGAACTATTGAAATTTTTGGAAAGGAAATGACCCCTACTAGCTATGACATAAAGAAAGATATTGGCATAGTTATGCAAAACGTTGCTGTTATTGAAGAGTTAACTGTTATTGAGAACATTGATTACTTCTGTGGCTTATATATTAAAGATAAAGCTACTAGATCAACATATGTGAAGGAAGCTATTGAATTTGTAGGTCTTGAAGATTTTACAAAATTCTATCCAAAGAAATTATCAGGTGGTTTACTTAGAAGATTAAATATTGCTTGTGGTATTGCTCACAAGCCAAAATTAATAATTCTTGATGAGCCTACTGTTGCTGTTGATCCACAAAGTAGAAATAAAATACTAGAAGGTATTCAGGATCTTAATAGAAATGGCGCGACTATTATATATACTTCTCATTACATGGAAGAAGTTGAGCAAATCTGTACTAGAATTGCCATTATGGATAAGGGTAAAAACCTTGCTATTGGTACTACAGAAGAATTAAAAAGAATGATTAAAAATAGTGAAAATATTTCTATAGAAGTACTTTCTCTAGATTCTAATCATATAGAAAACATCAAAACTCTTTCACATGTATATGAAGTTTCTTATGATGGCAGACAGTTAAAAATTAGCTGTACCGGTGGCAAGCACAACTTAGCAAGAATATTAGATTATCTTCAATCCAACAATATATCCTTTGGTCGTGTATATTCTGAACTACCAAGTCTTAATGATGTATTTCTTGAGATAACTGGTAAAGATTTAAGGGATTAGAAAGGGGAAATAATATGTTTTTTCATTCATTTAAATACTCATTCAAAACATGTATTAGAAATAGAGAAGAGCTGTTTTGGTTATTACTCTTTCCTATTCTTCTAGGTACTATGTTTTATATTGCTTTTGGTAGCTTATATGATTCTACAGAAATATTTGAAGTTGTTCCTGTGGCTATAATATACGATGACACAGATGAATCAAAAGCATTTCAACAGATTGCTGATGAACTTAGCAAAGAAGGAGACGACCAATTATTTAATGTAGTTACTAACCATGAAGATGAAGCACTTAAATTATTAGAAAACAATGAAATTGTTGGTATTATATATTCTGGTGATTCTCTAAGTTTATCCTTTTCTTCAAATGTTACTGATGTATCAATTAGTCAAAGTATATTAGAGTCATTTCTTAATGAATACATTATAAAATCACAGGTAATTACTGATGTTGCTATGAATCATCCTGAAAAAATTAATGATGTTATTGCATCTTTAGAAAATGATATAAATTATAACAAAGAAGTATATTATACTAATGGAGATATGGATCCTTATAATCAATATTTCTATAATTTAATAGCTATGTTTTGCTTATATACATCAATAGCCGGGCTTGCTGTCGCTGTTCAAAATCAGGCTAACCTATCGCCTATTGGGGCAAGAAAATCTTCTTCACCAGTAAACAGATTTGTCTCTGCATTAGGTGAATTAGCTGGTACTTTTGTAGTACAACTTATATGCCTATGTGCAATATTATTTTATCTAACTTGTATACTTAAAGTTAATCTAGGCTCTCAATTACCTCTAATACTATTAACTTCTATTATGGGAATTATCGTTGGTATGAGTTATGGCTTCTTTGTAGGTTCAATTAGTAATCTAAAAGAAGGTAGTAAGGTTGGTATCCTAATGTCTGTTACAATGGTATTTTGCTTCTTAAGTGGTCTTATGGTTGCTAATATGAGAAGTATGGTAGAATCCATTTGCCCTATAGTAAATAAAATTAATCCTGCTTCTATCATTACAGATTGCTTCTATTCATTAAATATATATGATACCTATGATAGATTTTGGGGTAATATATTATCACTAGCTATAATATCTTCAGTATTTATAATAGGTGGAATACTTTTAAAAAGGAGGTCTAGATATGCAAGTATTTAAAGCATTTTTCAAAATAGGCAGTAAGAAACTTGGTAACATGTCAATATATTTTATAATATTTGCAGCATTAACTTTCTTACTAAGTGGTTCAGCATCTAAGAATGATGAATATGAATTCTCATCAACATCCCTAGATGTATGTATAATAGATGAAGATAATAGTAGTGCAAGTAAAGCCTTTTATGACTATATCTCTACAATTCATAACATTGTAGAATTATCTAATGATAAAGAAACTATTCAAGACAATTTATATTATAGAAACATTCAATACGTACTTATTATTCCTAAAGGATATGAAACCAATTTATTAAATGGTAACTTAGATAACCTTGTAAATAATCTAAAAGAACCTAATTCCTTTAGAGGTACATTTGTGGATTATCAAATATCTAAATATTTATCTGTTATAAATATGTATTTAACAGGTGGCTACGACCTTGACGAGGCTCTAACCCTTGTCCAAGATACTTCATCACTAAAAGCTGATATAAATATAATATCATTTAGCAGTGCTGCAAATAGTAAGGATAATCCTATGTATTACTTCTTTGCATACCTACCTTATATATTTGTGGTATTGATTATAGCTGGATTGACTCCTATACTTATTACCTTGAATCAAAAAGAATTAACCAATAGAATCTCTTGCTCTCCGTTAACTACAATGAGTAAAAACCTTCAAATTATACTTGGAAGCTCCTTCTATGCAATAGGCATATGGGCTTTATTTATGGCCTTAGGATTTGTGGTTTACGGCCTAGATATGTTTACTACCTACGGACTAATCAGTATGTTAAATTCATTTGTATTCATACTTGTAGCACTTTCAATAACTACTTTTATTAGTTACTTTGCACCATCTTTTAATGTTCTTAATATGATTGGAAATGTTATTGGTCTTGGAATGAGTTTCCTATGTGGAGTATTTGTACCCCAATGGCTACTAGCTGAGGAATTATTAAGTATCTCTCGTTTCTTACCTGCTTATTGGTATGTAAGAGCCAACAATATGGCAGCGGGATTAGTAAGTGAAACTTATAGCTTTGATAAATACCTAAAATATATTGGAATAGAATTACTATTTGCTGTTGCAATATTCTCTGCAGCATTAGTACTATCAAAGATAAAACAAGAGAAAAGGATTTTATAATTCAAATCACAAAAAAGTACATTTAAGGAAATTCCTTAAATGTACTTTTATTTCTAAATATATTTAATATAAAATATATAATTATGCATACAATGGATATTTGCTTACGATAGATTTAACTAATTCCTTAGCCTTATCTTCGTCTTTATCAATAACTGCTGCCTTAATTGCTTCAGCTATTGTTACCATATCTTCTTCATTAGCACCACGAGTTGTTATTGCTGGTGTTCCTAATCTTATACCACTTGTTACAAATGGTGATTTCGGATCATTAGGTACTGTATTCTTATTACAAGTAATATTTACAGAATCTAATAACTTCTCTACTTCCTTACCAGTTAACTCAAGATTTTGTAAGTCAACCAACATTAAGTGATTATCTGTACCACCAGATACAATATTGAATCCTCGCTCTATAAGTGCTGCCGATAATGCTGTAGCATTCTTAACTACTTGTGCTTGATATGCCTTATACTCTTCTGATAATGCTTCTTTGAAACATACAGCCTTAGCTGCTATAACATGCATAAGTGGTCCACCTTGGATACCTGGGAATACAGCTTTGTTAAAGTTAAATTTATCTGCTGCTTCTTGGTTACATAGTATCATACCACCTCTTGGTCCTCTAAGTGTCTTATGAGTTGTTGTTGTTGTAACATCTGCATAAGGAATAGGACTCATATGTTGACCTGCTGCAACAAGACCTGCGATATGTGCCATATCAACCATAAGGTACGCACCTACTTCGTCAGCTATCTCTCTAAATTTCTTAAAATCTATTGCTCTTGCATAAGCTGAAGCACCTGCAACGATTAACTTTGGCTTACACTCTTTTGCAATCTTTAATACTTCTTCATAATCAATAACACCGTCATCATTTACACCATAAGGTACTACATTAAAGTATTTACCTGATAGGTTAACTGGTGATCCATGAGTTAAATGTCCTCCATGCGCAAGATTCATACCCATAAAAGTATCACCTGGCTCCATCATAGCAAAA
>JAVBSN010000084.1:0-16771 GCA_031547045.1 Lachnospiraceae bacterium | reverse complement strand
CGTATCTGTAATTGGTTCATTAAAATCATCACCATCTACTAATACAGTATATAATCCAGTAATTGAACCTTCCTTGGCATTACCAGCTCTCTCTAGTAATTTAGGCATTTCCGAATATACAGAAGGTGGGTATCCTCTTGTTACTGGTGGTTCTCCTGATGCTAATCCAATCTCTCTTTGAGCCATAGAAAAACGAGTAAGTGAATCCATCATTAATAATACATCTTTGCCTTGATCTCTAAAGTATTCTGCAATTGCTGTAGCTGTCTTAGCTGCTTTATTACGAATAAGTGCTGGTTTATCAGAAGTAGCAATAACTACCACTGAACGTTTAATTCCTTCTTCACCTAAATCTCGCTCAATAAATTCTCCAACTTCTCTTCCACGCTCTCCAATAAGGGCAATTACATTTACATCTGCCTTTGTATTTCTAGCAAACATTCCTAATAGTGTACTTTTACCTACACCACTTCCTGCAAAAATACCTATTCTCTGTCCTTTTCCTATTGTCAATAATCCATCAACAGCTTTAACTCCTAAAGGTAATACTTCATCAATTATTTTCCTTTGTAAAGGATCTGGTGGTTGAGCCTCTATTGGATAGGTGTTTTCTAACTGTAATTCACTTCCGTCCATAGGTCTTCCCAATCCATCTAATGCTTTTCCTAAAAGGTCTTCTCCTACATAAACCTTTAAAACTTCTCCTGTATTTTCAACAGTTGCGCCAAGACCTATTCCTTCTATGTGGTCAAAAGGCATAAGTAATATTCGATTATCTCTAAATCCTACAACCTCTGCCATAACCTTTTGCTTGCCATCTTTTGACGTAATTATGCACAAATCATTAAGATTAGCTGCTGGACCAATAGATTCAACAGTAAGACCTACAACCTTTGCTACTTTTCCTAATTCATTTACATATGTTTTATCAAATTCTAATAGTGTTTTGTATTTATTAATATCAAATGTTTTCACACAATCACCTATGTTCTTGATAATAATTTAAGTGCAGTTGTAATATTTGCAATCTGAGCATCTATACTACAATCTATTAATCCATTATCAGTTTCAATAATACACTGACCTTCTTGCAACTTAGAATCTGCAAAAAGTTCTATAGTAACACTAGGATTAAGAGCCCCATAAATCTTATCCTTACTTTCTGATAATTCTATATAATCATTATCGTTAACTCTAATAACAAAATTTCTGCTATTCTCTACATTTTTTACAGCATTATTTATTATATAAAGCATTACTTCCTTATTGTCTTCAACAACAATTCCTGTAAGTTTTTCTATCAAACCACAAGCTATTTCAACAATACTTGTTTCAACCTCTACTATCATCTTCTCTTTTTCAGAAGAGATTTCATTCATTGCACTATCGTATTCTTCATTTGCTTTTTGTTTTATTAATATTGCTTCTTTGTTGGCAGCTTCAACACCCTCATTATATCCTTGGTTATATCCATCTTCTCTAGCTTCTTCTATAATTCTGTTCCCTTGTTCTTTTGCATCATTCAGTATTCTAGCTGCTTCCTCTGTAGCTTCTGCAATAATATCTTCTGGTGATTGTTGCATAACTTCTTCTTTTTCTTCCTCTTCAAACACCATTTCTGTAAAGCTATCTTCTATAGTTGCTCCTAAAATATCTTCTATTTTCAAATCATCAATATTTTCATCTGGATCTTTTCTAATACTGGCAGTTTCAATTTCTCTAACAATTTTGTGGCTATTTGCATCAACTATTAATGCTTCATTATTTGCAAAAGCAACAAAATTAGATTTTATCAAATTAGACAACTATTTCGTCACCTCCACCACGAGATATAACAATCTCGCCTGAATCCTCTAATTTACGTATAATATTAACGATTTTCTGTTGTGCGTCTTCAACATCTTTAAGACGTACAGGTCCCATATATTCCATATCTTCTTGTATCATAGTTGCAAGACGAGAAGATAAGTTATCAAATATACACTTTTGAACATCTTCATTAGTGTTTTTAAGCGCAATTGCAAGTTCATTATTATCAACTTCACGAAGAACTGTTTGTATTGCTCTATTATCAAGAGTTAAGATATCTTCAAATACAAACATCTTACGTCTGATTTCATCTGCTAATTCTGGCTCTTCTATTTCAAGATTTTCCATAATATGCTTCTCTGTAATTCTATCAACAGTATTAAGTATATTAACAATGGCATCTACACCACCAACAATAGTATAATCTTGATTAACAAGAGATGATAATTTTCTTTCAAGAATCTTCTCTACTTCTTTAATAACATCTGGGCTTGTTCTATCCATCATAGCAATACGCTTTGCTACATCAGCTTGCTTCTCAGCCGGTAAAGCTCCAACTACTGATGCTGCTTGTGAAGAAGGTAAATATGCTAATATAAGGGCAATTGTTTGTGGATGTTCATCTTGAATAAAGTTAAGTAATTGAGATGCATCTGCCTTTCTAACAAATTCAAAAGGTCTAACCTGTAATGATGCTGTAAGTCTACCTATAACATCCCTTGCCTTATCCTCACCAAGAGCCTTATCAAGCAATTCCTTAGCGTAACCAATACCACCTTCAGCAATATATTGCTGTGCAAGACACACTTCATAGAATTCTTCCATAACTTGTTCTTTAACTTCTGGTAATACACTTCTAGTATTAGCTATTTCTAATGTTAGTTGTTCTATTTCTTCTTCTTTTAAATGTTTAAATACAGAAGCTGATTTTTCAGGACCAAGTGATATAAGTAATACCGCAGCTTTCTGTACTCCTGTTATTTCATCATCACGCATTGCCATACTTTATCACTCCCATTCATCATTTAACCAGTTACGTAACAATTGAGCTACTGCTGATGGATTTTCATCAACAAACTTCTCTATTTGCTGTCTTGTTGCTGATTTTTCACTAAATTCAATATCATCAAGAGTTTGATTTTCTTTAGTAGTAGCTAACAACGCTTCTACTGATAATTCTGGTTCTAACTCTGTTATTTCCATTGGTTTCATACCCTTAATAACAACAAATATTAATAATACCACTATTAATACTGCTAATACTATTGGTAATATATTAACAACATTTGATACAGATGTAGTATCTTTTGGATAAAACACTGGAACTTCATATGCCATTATAGAAATACTACTACCACTATTAATTCCTGTTGCCATTTGAACAATATTGTACACATCTTCTGAAACTTCTATAGGTATTTTTTCACTATGCTCAGCTTGGAATTTCTCAAATGTAGTTCCTGCTAGTTCTCCATTTTTCTTCATTACTGCTTCATCGTAATATACATATTTACTAAGTATGATACCAATTGAAGAATTGTCTTTATTTATTGTACCAATTGCTTTTTTTGTATTTGTAACTTCTGAACTTGTACTATATTCTGTTCTAAGTACTGTAACTTCTGATGAACCACTACCATCATCATTTAAATTATAATCTACAATCTCTTCACCATTAGCATCTGTTCCTACTACACCACCTATATCATTACCATTTATTGCAGAATATGTGTATTTACTATCTAAAGGTCCTGTCTCATCTTCATCATTTGAGAAATATTCTGTTCTTAAAACTTCAGATTCATCAAGATTAATATCTAAATTAGCTACAACCTCAGCATCATTATATACTCCTGAGTTAATAAGCAATCTTCTAATACTTGCTTCCATGTCATTAACTACCATATCTTTTATATTAAATGATGAATTAGTAGCAGAATTAATTCCAGAATTACCTGCGAATAAAAGCTTACCTGTTTGATTCATAATTCTAACATTATCTGTATTAGCACATCCCAATCTATTTGCTACATAACTTGCAATACTTTCAACACTATCTTCTGAAAAATCAGTTGTAGTAGTTAACATTATACTTGCGTATGATTGCTCTTCATTTTTGTATATACTATTTGAAGCATCAGGCATATTAAGACTAACTGCAGCATCTTTAACACCATCTATAGTCTTAATTGACTCCCTTATTTCTTTTTGTAAAGATATCTGTGCTTTTAATTTCCATTGAGAATCTGTAGTAGTAAATCCTGTATCAAATAATCCTTCATATGGATCTGATGAAGAACTTCCAAGACCATTTTGTCCTAATACAAGTCTTGCTTCTGCAACTTTGTTCTTATCTACTTTAATAGTTAACGCATCTGCTGTAAGATCATAATCTATTCCAGCCTCTGTTAAATATCCCGTTGCTTCTGAAGCATCCTTAGTAGATTCAAAAGTTGTAAGTGCCTCATATTTTGTTTGTCCAAATACAAACACTAAAAATCCAAGCGCAAAAATAACACCTGCCACAACAGATATTATCATTGTTTTTTGTTTACTTGTATACTTGTTCCAAAATTCTAAAAAACGTTCTAAAAGTACCTTTACTCTATCGTTCATGTGCCTTCTCCATTAAATAAATTATATTTGCATATTCATTATCTCTTTGTATGCCTCTATAACCTTATTGGTTACTTTAACCGTATACTGTAAAGATATATTAGCCTTTTGTTGAGCTAATGCTAAATCATGAGTATTATCAGAATATCCTAACGCAAAATTAATCTCTGCTTGCTCTGCTTCTTTTTGCAATGTATTTGCTTCTGAATACATATCAAGCGCCGAAGACACCAATGTGTCAAATGCATTTCCTGTATCAGTAGTTATTTTTGAACCACTTATCCCCTCCAAAATCGAACTATCAATTTGTCCAATACCTGTAATAGCCATAACCATTCTCCTCTATAACTTACATTATATTATACTTTAGTTCATTAAATCCAATCCTTTTACTGCCATTGACTTCCCTGCATTAAATGCTGTTGCAGAAGCTTCGTATGCTCTACTTGAATCAATTAAATTAGTCATCTCTGTAACTGTATCTACATTTGGATAACTAACATATCCATCTTCGTTAGCATCTGGGTGAGTAGGATCATATACCAATCTAAAGTCTGATGGATCTTCTACTACTTGACTTACTTTAACCCCCTTAGGTTGATAACCAGTGCCCATTCTATTATAAAAAATATCATCAAATCCCACTGTATTGGCTTCTGAAAATACTACAGTTTTACGTCTATAGGTACTTCCGTTCTCGTCTCTAGTTGTATTAACATTTGCTATATTTTCTGATATAACATCCATTCTAAGTTGTTGTGCTGTCATTCCTGTAGCACTTACATTCATTCCACTAAATAGGCCCATAATTATTCCTCCTAACTACCAATATATTATCTATTGCAATACACTCTTATATCTTCCAAACTCTTGTGACATCTGTTGAACTAATGCATTATATCTAATCTGATTCTCAGCTAAATATGCTGACTCTGTATTAATATCAACATTATTACCATCTAATCTATATGATAAGGATGAATTATCAGTATAGGTCATAGCATTAAAATCTTCCAAATGCATATTCATCTCATCTACTCTTGTTTCTAAAGTACCACTTCCAGATAATGCTGTTTGAAGCATAGTATCAAATCTAACATCTTTTCTCTTATAATTAGGTGTATTAACATTAGCAATATTATTACTTAACACTTCATTTCTTGAATAAGCTGCATCAGCCGCTTTATCTAATACATTAATATAATTATAAATACCTGAATTAATCATAACTTACCTCCTTGGTGGTAAAATAAAACTCTATTTCCATATACTGATACAATCCTTAGACACATCAAAAGGACTTATGAGCATCTCACAAATCCTTTTGTTAAACTCCAGACTTCCCTGTCTAGATAACATATTTATCTAGCTTTTAAGTTCATCAAATATTACATCATTAAGAACCTTAATATATGTTCCCTTCATACCTGATGATCTAGATTCTATAACACCTGCACTTTCAAACTTACGAAGTGCATTAACAATAACAGACCTTGTTATTCCTACTCTATCAGCTATCTTACTTGCAACTAATATTCCTTCATTACCATCTAATTCTTTAAATATATGTGTAATTGCTTCCAATTCCGAAAAAGATAATGTACTAATTGCTGATTTAACAATGGCTATCTTACGGCTCTCTTCTGCATTCTCTTCATTAACCGATCTCATCATCTCTAAGCTTACTACAGTTGTACCATATTCACCTAAGATAATATCATCTATCTCATATTGCTTATTCTGCTTGTACATAAATACTGTTCCTAAACGTTCACCTGCAATATCTATAGGGGTTATAATAGCTTGATAACTATTTATATCATCAAACACAAAACCTAGAGTCATTAAATTAACATTCTCTTTCGTAGATAATACTCCTAAGAATCGTTCATTAAGCATGGTATCTATATGTCCACCAACGTTATCGACAATAAGTTCTTTTATTTCTTGAATATCAGGTCTATTTTTAAGACCTAACACCTTGCCCTTTTTACTAATTACAAGGATATTAGATTCAAGAATCTCACTTAAAACCTCACAAATATCATTAAATACAACCATATGTGAGTTATTGTTATGCAATAATTTATTAATTTTTCTGGTCTTGTCTAATAACTGTACACTCATATAGACCCTCCTAGGTTAATATTGAACCTCATTACTTGTGTTATTTTATCATATTTTGCATGTACTAACAACTATAATTTGAATACTATTTGTAAAATTATCAAAATATTTTAAAAAAATACACAATATCTTGTGTATTTTTTCAAAATTACATAATTTACATACAATCTACTCTCTATGCAGATGTTATTTTCTTAGGTTTATCACATACATATCCACAACCATCACTTGAACATAATAGTTTATTTCCTTTTTCAACCATGTATGAACCACATTCTTTACATTTTACCTCTGAAGGTTTTTGCCAAGAAATAAATTCACATTCCGGATTGGATTCACAACCATAATACTTTCTTCCTTTTTTGGTTTTCTTAAGCACTACTTCACTTCCACATAACGGACATGCAACACCAGCTTTTTCAAAATGAGGCTTAGTATTTCTACACTCTGGAAAACCAGGACATGCCAAGAATTTTCCATGAGGGCCATACTTTACTACCATCATTTTTCCACATATATCACAAGGAACATCTGTAATTTCATCTTCAATCTTAACAGATTCTAATTCTTTCTCTGCTTCTTTAACTGCAACATCTAAGTCTGGGTAGAAATTACGCACTACTGTTTTCCAATCTATAACACCTTCTTCAATCTTATCTAACAATGATTCTAGATTAGCAGTAAAGTTAACATCTACAATTGCAGGAAAACCTTGTTTCATCATATTATTAACTGCTTCACCTAATTCACTAACATATAAGTTCTTATTCTCTTTTACAACATATCTTCTTGCAATTATTGTAGTTATTGTAGGTGCATAGGTACTAGGTCTACCTATTCCCAATTCTTCTAAAGTCTTTACTAATAGAGCTTCTGTATAATGTGCTGGTGGTTGGGTAAAATGTTGTTTTCCATCAATATTTTCTAATTTAAATACTTCACCTTTATTAATTCCAGATAAATTATTGTTATTATCTTCTTTTTCTGTTTCTACACTATATACTGACATAAATCCGTCAAAAACTAATCTAGAAGCTGAAGCTCTGAACTTGTAGTCACCTGCTAATATTTTTACTGCTGTTGTTTCATAAACTGCTGGTTTCATTCTACTAGCTAAAAATCTATTATATATTAATTGATACAATCTAAATTGTTCTCTTGATAAATGTTCTTTTATCATTACGGGAGACAATGTAATATCTGTAGGTCTAATAGCTTCATGAGCATCTTGAATCTTCTTATTTCCCATTGATATTTCTCTGTCTTCTGCAACATATTGACTTCCATAATTACTACCAATATATTCTTTTGCAGATTTATGAGCTTCGTCTGATATTCTAACTGAGTCTGTACGTAAATAAGTTATAAGACCAATAGAACCTTTGCCCTTTATATCTACACCTTCATATAATTGTTGTGCAATTCTCATAGTTTTTTGAGTTGCAAAATTAAGTTTTTTAGAAGCCTCTTGTTGTAATGTACTAGTTGTAAATGGTAATGGTTGCTTTCTAGTTCTTGAAGATACTTTAGTATCGTCAACCACAAATTCTGCTTTTTCAATATTCTTTATAATAGAATCCAAATCTGCCTTATTATTAATATCACTATTACCGCCTACTACTCCAGCATATTTTGCTTCTATACTTTTCTTTGCACTTTTGCCTTGTAATAATACATCTAAAGACCAATATTCTTCTGGAATAAAATTATTAATCTCTTCTTCTCTATCACAAATTAATCTTAATGCTACTGATTGTACTCTACCAGCACTAAGACCTCTTTTTATCTTTGCCCATAACAATGGACTTATCTTATATCCAACAAGTCTATCTAAGGTTCTTCTAGCTTGTTGTGCATCTACAACGTCCATATTTATGTCTCTTGCATTTTTAATTGAATCTTTAACAGCATTCTTAGTTATTTCGTTAAATGTTATTCTCTTGTATTTCTTATTCTCTAATTTTAATGAGTGGGATAAATGCCATGAAATAGCTTCTCCTTCACGATCAGGGTCAGTTGCAAGATATACTTTATCAGCCTTCTTAACTTCTTTTCTTAAAGCAGCTAATATATCCCCTTTACCACGTATAGTAATGTATTTAGGTTCAAAGTCATTATCTACATCTATTCCCATTTGACTCTTAGGAAGATCTCTAACATGTCCGTTAGATGCAATAACTTCATAATTATTACCTAAAAACTTTTTAATTGTTTTAGCTTTAGCTGGTGACTCCACAATAACCAAATTCTTAGCCATTTTAATAGCTCCCTTCAATTTGCTACAATTCTAAACAGTAATTATAAAATAATTTTTAATAACCTGCTTAATTAACCCCTTATTTTCTAATGAAAACAATACATTTAGTGTATCTTGAACCGACATATTTCCCTCTCTGATAATTTCATCAATATATTTAGGCTCTAAACGTAACATACTATAAACTATTTTTTCTTCATTTGCAAGAGAATTTTTATTTTGGCTTTTTTTATAATCAAAATAATCTATTTGTTTATATGGTTCTAACATATAATTAAAATCCTCTAATATTTGCATTGGATTTGTTACTAATGTTGCTCCATTTCTAATAATATAATTGCATCCATTACTTAAATCATCTGTTATTCTACCCGGTATCGCATATATATTTTTTCCTTGTTCAAGACCTTGATCTACAGTAATTAGAGAACCGCTTTTTTCTCTTGCTTCAATAACTAACACCCCATCTGATAACCCACTAATTATTCTATTTCTTATAGGGAATAAACGAGGAATTGGTACAGTTCCTATACAATATTCAGATATAATCCCTCCTGTGTTTTCAACTTCTGTATATAACCTATAATTTTCTCTTGGATACTTTGTATCAATTCCTCCACCTAAGACACCAACTGTATACCCCTTTCCTTCTAAAGCACCCCTATGAGCACATCCATCAATTCCCATTGCAAGTCCACTAATAATATTAACTCCTTCTTTACTTAATTCTCTAGCAAACAATGTAGCCATTTCTCTACCATATATAGTAGCCTTTCTTGCTCCTATTATTGCAATGGATAAATTATTTTCATTTGGTAATTTCCCTTTATAAAATATTCCAAAGGGTCTATCAGGAATCTTTTTCAGTCTTTGAGGATATATATCTTCTTTACAATTTACATATTTTATACCTAACTTATTCATTTGATTATATGAATCTACTATAGATTCATAATCTTTAGAATTCTTAATAATATTGTATTCTCTTTCTGTAATTAGGATTCTATAATCTTCTTCCTTTGTAATAAAAATATTATATGGTGTTTTATAATATTCCAATAATTTATTAAGACATGTAACTTCCTTTGATTTTAACTGTGATAACCAATACCACAAATATTTTTCTTCCATATTATAGCCTCCCAACTTCCATATCACTGGTTCTATATGAGATTGCTTCTATAAGATGTTGTGAACTAATATGGGGTTCATCTTCTATATCTGCTATGGTTCGTGCAATTTTTAATATTTTTTGACTTCCCCTAGCACTTAGTTTCAATGTATCAAAAGCATTTTTTAATATTTTTCTTTGTTCATTATTAATGCAACAATATTTATCAATCTTATCGCCTGACAATTGAGAATTAAACAATATACCTTCTTCTCTATATCTTTCATGTTGTAATTCATGAACCTTTATAATTCTATTTTTTATGGTTAATGAATCTTCTGTAGAATAATCATTATATAATTCTTCATATTTAACAGGAATCACATCAATGCATATATCTATTCTATCTAATACAGGTCTACTAATTTTATTTATATAACGTTTTATTTGATAGGGTGAACAAGTACATCTACTCAAGTCTGGATAATTACCACAAGGGCAAGGATTGAGTGCTGCTATTAACATAGTATCTGCTGGAAATGTATATGATGCATTAACTCGTGATACATTCACCTTCCTATCTTCTAAAGGTTGTCTTAACATTTCTATTGCATTTTTATTAAACTCTGGTAATTCATCTAGAAATAACACCCCATTATGAGCTAAGCTTACTTCTCCTGGTCTTGGAATACCCCCTCCACCAATTAATGCTCTTGACGTAATTGTATGATGTGGAGAACGAAAAGGTCTTTTAGTTATAAGCCCCTTATTATCAACCATACCATTTATACTATATATTTTTGTTAATTCTATACTTTCTTCAAAGGTAAGGTTAGGCATAATAGATGGTACGCATTTTGCAATCATAGACTTCCCTGCTCCAGCACTTCCACTAATTAATATATTGTGTCGTCCCGAAACTGCTACTTCCATTGCTCTTTTCATTGTTTCTTGACCTTTTATATTTGAAAAGTCTTCTTCCCCATTATAATTATTTTGATTTTTTAAATCTTCAAAATCAACTTTAACAGGTTCTATTTCTATAACATTATTCAAATACTCAACTGCCTCTGTTAGTGTTTGTATACCAATTATATTAACTGTATCTATAACTGCACCTTCATATTTATTTTCATATGGCAACAAAAAGGTTTTTATTCCTTGTTTTTTTCCATAATGAACAATGGGCAAGATTCCATTTATGGGTTTAACTTGACCATTTAAACTTAACTCGCCTACTATTATTAAATTATTTAATTTTTCTTCAGGAATATATCCCATAGCTGCAAGAATGGATATTGCTATGGGTAAATCGAATGCTGAACCTTCTTTTCTGACATCAGCAGGAGATAAATTAATGGTAATACGTTTAGGGGGTAAGTAAAACCCTGCATTACGCAGGGCTGTTCTAACCCTCTCGTTGGCTTCCCTAACTTCCGAACTTAGAAATCCAACCATATTAAATGCTGGAAGGCCATCACTAATATCTGCTTCTACATTAATTAACATGCCTTCTATACCACATACTGCACAACTTAATACTCTATTATACATATCGCTCCTTCTACTCTCCAGATGAACTCTTGCGATATATTAAATAAAGTTTTATTTTGTTATACTAATAATTTCTTTAACTCTGACATAAATGTATTTACATCCTTAAACTCTCTATATACAGATGCAAAACGAACATAAGCAACTTGGTCCACATCTTTAAGTACATCCATTACTATTTCACCTATAACTGTACTCTCAACTTCTTTTTGCTCCAAATTAAATATTTCAGTTTCTATATCATTAACACATTTTTCAATATCATCAACAGAAACAGGTCGTTTATGACATGATTTTAAAACTCCTGATTCTATCTTGGATCTATCATAAGATTCTCTATTTTTATCTTTCTTTATAATAATAAGAGGTATAGTTTCTACCTTCTCATATGTAGTAAATCTTTTACCACACTCATCACATTCTCGTCTTCTTCTAATAGAACTATTATCATCTGCTGGACGTGAATCAATAACTCTGGTACTATCATCTGAACAAAATGGGCACTTCATATATTTTCCTCCTTATAATGTATCTATTTATTAATCTTTAGACTTGTATAGAGCTTCAACTAAATCAATATCAACTAATATAATATCCGGACCTATTCTAACTATATTACAGTATTTAATAAAATACTCTGTGTTAGAGCAAAAACAACCTAGAAATTTTCCTGGCCCAGGTACTATTAATGCGCATATCTTACCTGTACATTCATCAAATTCAATATCAGCTACAAAACCTAATCTTTTGCAATCTTTGCAATTAATAACTTCTTTTTGTTTCAATTCACAAAATCTCATATAACAAACTCCTAAAGTCCTTTGTTATATTATATTCAAACTATCTATTCTCTCCCATAAAAAATAACGCAATTGTTCCTGGTCCTGAATGAGTTCCAATAGTTGGACAAATTGGATTAATAATAATATTTTCAATTTCAAATTAATCTCTTATTAATCATTCAACATACTGTGCATAGACCATAACAAATCCATGACTAATCATAATAGTTTTATTATCATAATCCTTCATAGTTTCTTCCATGTTAGATACAAGTTTTGATAAGGATTTTTTACGACCTCTCACTTTATCAATCGGAACCAACTTACCATTATCATCTACGTGTAATATAGGTTTTAGATTAATCATAGTACCTATAACTGCAGCAGTCTTTGACACTCTTCCACCTCTATACAAATGATTAAGATCATCTACGGTAAATTGATGACAAAAGTGAAGTTTATTCTTCTCTAGATATTCTGCAATATCTGTAATACTCTTACCCTCTTTTTTCATCATAACAGCTTTATATACTATAAGTCCTTGCCCCATAGATGCTGCTAGTTAATCAACTAATATAATTTCTGTATCTATACCATCTTCTTCTAGTTCATTAGAAACCATAAATGCATTACTACAACTACTACTTAATCCTGATGAAAAACAAATATGTAATATATCCATACCTTTTTCAATATATTTCATATATTTCTCTTCTATAATTTCTGGATTAGAAGCTACTGTAGTTGGCATAGAACCATTACGCATCTTCTCATAAAATTCCTTGTAATCTAAAGACTCTTCTCCCCCGTAAAGCTTATCTTCCATATTATAATACAACGGTATTATTTCTATATTATTTTCTGCAATAAACTCTTCAGGCAAATCACATGTGGAATCAGTAAAAATAACAAACTCTCTCATAATATAATATATCCCTTCATTTTAAATTTACATAATACAAATTATAATATAAACGGAAAGAAAATGCTACTTAAATCAAAGATTAAATTTCTATAAATTTATATATATTCCTTTATATTTATGTACTTTATATGTTAGAATACAAATTGCGTGTTATATATAATTATTTTATTATTTTTTACGGAGGAATATTAATGAAAAATAAAGATTCAAATACACCAGAAGATCCAAAGGATATTGAAATTGTTACAGAGGATACTTCTGATGATATTTTAGATTATACTGATGATAGCTTAGAAAATCTTTCACTTAGTCGTAAAGAACGTTTTCATAAGAAACTAAGATTAGAACAAGCTAAATTAAAACAAATGTCCCCAAAAAAGAAAACTGCTTATATTATTACTTATTATAAATGGCACTTTATATTATTTGCTATATTTGTAATTATGTTAGTAAGTGGAATTAACCTAGTATATAGAAATAGCCTTCCAATAGCACTTAATGCATTTATACTTAACAACGACCAATCGCTTGATTACAAGTTATCTGATCATATGATTAAAGACTTTTCTGATTACTATAGTTATGATAATAAAACAAGAGTATACATACAAGATGGTCTTTCTATATCATTAACAGAGGATGTTCAGATTACATCTAATGAGTTAACTGATTATGAAAAGGTTATTATTTATATTCAAAACAAAGAATTAGATATACTTATTACTGACCAAGCAGGATTAGATTATTATTCTACTCAAGGAGAAATATATCCTATATACACAACACTATCTACAGAAGAATATCCAGAAATATATAATATTATTAAAGATGATATTGTTTCAGCAACAGCTCCTGATGGTTCCGTATATGAATGTGCTATAGATATTAGTAACACCGAATTTGCTAAAAAATATGATTTAGGATATGAGAGTAAAATGTACTTATGTATCCCTGGACTTCCTAATAATATTCAACGAAGTATAGACTTTATTAAATATGTATACGGGGAATAGTTATACTATTCGCACTTATACTCTTCATTAAGAATTGCCCTCTAAGTTGGATTTTTAAATCCAACTTAGAGGGCAATTAAAATTTTCTATTTAGTTATAATCTTAACTGGACATTCTCTAGCACATACTCCACAATCAACACATTTATCATTATCAATGTGGGCAAGATTATTTTCCATGGTTATTGCATCTGACGGACAATATTTAGCACATATGCCACATCCAATACATCCAACTCCACAAACTTTTTTAACCTCTACACCCTTATCATTTGAATTACATCTTACTTGTTGATCTTTATCATAATGTACCATTTCTATTAAATGTCTTGGACATTCTACTATACATTTACCACAAGCCTTACATTTTTCTTTATTAATTACAGCTATACCATCTATAATATCAATTGCATCAAAAGGACATACTTTCTTACAATCTCCAAAACCAGTACAACCATATTTACAAGCCTTAGAACCTAATGCTGGATTATTAAGTGCAAGTTTACAATCTTTAGGTCCAACATAATCATATAATTCCTTAGCTTTTTCACAGTCTCCTGCACATTTAACAAATGCTACTTTTTTAACTGTGTCTGAAGCTTCTACACCCATTATTTCGCTTATTTTTTCAGCTACTTTTTCTCCACCTACAGGACAAGCATTTATATCAGCCTCTCCCTTTGCTATAGCTGAAGCTAATCCATCACATCCTGGATAACCACAACCGCCACAATTATTACCTGGTAAAGCATCTCTAACAGCTAATTCCTTCTCATCTACTTTAACCATAAATTTCTGACCAGCAATACCTAGTAACACGCCTATAATAACACCAGTTCCGCCAACTATTAATGCTGCAACAACTATACTTAATATATTCATAACTTAGGCCTCCTATCTAATAAGTCCAGCAAATCCAAAAAACGCAATAGCCATTAGTCCTGCTGTAATAAGAACTATTGGTGACCCCCTAAATGATTCTGGAATATCATTATATTCCATTTTTTCTCTAAGTCCTGCAAGTATTACTATTGAAATAGTAAAACCAAAAGCTGCCCCAAATCCATTTACTATACCTTCAAAAATATTATAGTTTTTCTGAACATTAATTAATGCAATACCTAAAACAGCACAGTTTGTAGTTATAAGTGGCAAATATACTCCTAGTGATTTATATAATCCTGGACTTGATTTTTTCAAAAACATCTCTACAAATTGAACTAAGGCTGCTATTACTAATATAAATACTATGGTTTGAAGATACTCAATTCCTAAACCTACTAAAACGTATTTATATATAATACTTGTTACTGCTGATGCTATTGTATTTACAAATATAACTGCCATACCCATACCTAATGCAGTATCTACTTTTTTAGATACTCCAAGGAAAGGACATAAACCTAAGAATTGACTTAACACTACATTATTAACTAATGCAGCACTTATAACAATCAATAATATTTTCATTTATTAGTCCTCCTTTCCATTAGTTTCATCTTTTATTTCAATATGACCTGAACAAAGAGTATTTGCACATCCCATACAATCAGAAGTTGCACATCCTATAGCTTCTGCATTGCCAATGTGTTGCTTTTTCCTTGCTCTTCTATTTAAGAAAGCAATAAGTCCTGCTAATACAAAGAATGCTCCTGGTGCAAGTATAAATATACTAATTGGCTCATATGATTCAGGCATTATTCTTACATTAAAGATTGTACCATTTCCTATAATCTCTCTAATAGAACCTAGAAAAGTTAATCCTACTGTAAAACCAAGTCCCATTCCAATTCCATCAAACATAGATGGAATAACCTTATTCTTTGATGCATAGGATTCTGCCCTACCTAATATTATACAATTAACAACAATCAAAGGTATATATATACCTAAGCTATCATACAAACTAGGAACAAATCCTTCTAATAAAAATTGTATTATAGTAACTGCTGATGCTATTACTACAATAAAAGCTGGTATTCTAACTTTATCAGGAATAATATTTCTTAACAATGCAATCATAAAATTACTTATAGCCAATATAACAGTTGTTGTTAATCCCATACCCATACCATTAATTGCTGAAGTAGTAACCGCTAGTGTAGGACACATTCCTAACATCTGTACAAAAGTAGGATTCTCAGTAACAATACCATTTTTTAATCTCTCTAATCCACTATTCATTACTGCCACCTCCTATGCTATCTACACAATATAAACCTGCATTTACTCCATTAGTAACAGCATTGGTAGTAATTGTAGCTCCACTAATAACATCTATTTGATTATCAGCTTCTGCTTTAACTTTTGTATATTCAAATTGTTCTACATTCTTATTAGCAAACTGTCCATAAAAGCTTTCTTCCTTTGCCTTCATTCCAAGACCAGCCGTTTCACTAATAGATAGTAGGGATATTCCATTAATAGTGCCATCTATTCTAATACCCATTGCTATTGTAATATTGCCACCATATCCTTCATGGGAAACTACAGTTAATGTGTATCCTAATAATTCATCATTACTATTATACGCTTCCATTACCTCATTAATTGTAGCTGCATATCCGCCTTTTTTCAT
>JAVBSN010000037.1:0-49874 GCA_031547045.1 Lachnospiraceae bacterium | reverse complement strand
AAGTATAGAGTGCATCTCATTCATGTTACCTTCTGCTGTTTGGATAAGTGATATACCATCTTCAGCATTGTTAACTGCTTGATTAAGTCCTCTGATTTGATTTCTCATCTTCTCAGAAATTGAAAGACCTGCTGCATCATCTGCTGCTCTGTTTACTTTGTAACCAGAAGCTAATTTCTCTGATGACTTTGCTACTGTTTTAACGTTGTTACCTAACATTCTGTTTGTGTTTGCTGCTTGCAAATTGTGTTGTACTACCATAATATATTCCTCCTTGAAATTAATGTAGCATCCTTGCTACATGTACTGGTGATTACTCACCGTTGTTAGTTTTATAATAATCCCTTCTGGGATAATTACCCTTGTTTATTTAACTATTATATATATCGGATACTTTTTATAATACTTTATAGTTAAATTAAAAATTTTTTAAATTTTTTATTGTTTTTGATTAAAGAAATATGAATCTACAACTTGAGTATTAGACATAGTCTTATAATAGTTAGTTGCTGCCGATTGAGTTGCCTTTATCTGCTTATACTCATTCTTCTTTACTGAAAATACTTGTTTGAATTTTTCCCTATTTCTAGTTTCAAGAACTTTAAGTTCCATTGATATATCAGTGCATCGCTTAATTAACTCTTGCATTGTAGCTATTTCTTTACTAAGAGCACTCTTGTTACTAATTAAATATGACTTAACCTTATTATATGATGTATCAAATCCAAAGTCTAGTTCATTTATCTTGGTAATAAGTTTTTCTTTCTTATCTAAAGACTCATCAAACTTATCCTCTGAAAATGTATCTACTGTAGCCAATATTTCTTGCTCTTTTGTTACAACTAATATATCATTAAGCACTTGTTCTTTGTTCTTCAGTGTATCTATTAATATCTGTATATACTCCCTATTATTATCCATGATATTCTCCTTATGTATATACTATCATTAAAACTATATCTAGATTCTTGGATCCTTAGTCAATCCCATTATCTTCTTCCATATATCACGAAGGTCACGTAGTTCTACGAGAGCATCTTCCAAAGCATCTTTATCTTTCTTAACATTAGCATCAACTAAGCGATTAAATATATATTCATAGATAACATCAAAATCCTTTGCAACTTCATAATCATGATTAAGAGTCGTCTGTAATTCTACTATAATAGCTCGTGCTTTCTGAATATTATTGCTAATCTTCTCAATATCATTCTTCTCAAATCCCATTAATGCTAAGTTACAGAATTTTATTGCTCCCTCATATAACATTAATGTTAATTCTGCTGGTGTTGCTGTATTAATTTTGTTATTTCCATATGCTGCTGCTACATTAACTGCCATACTTTACGTCTCCTTACACCTATTATATTAATTACCACCTGAGAACAATTGTGATATATATGATTGTTGCGATTGAAGCTTAGCCATTGCAGTCTCCATTGATGCAAACTGATCATAATATCTATCTTCTTGCTTAGTAAGCTTTTCTTGAAGTTTCTTAATACTATTCTTCATATTTGTTATTTCTTTATCCATTTGCTTATCATTATAAAATGTAAGCGCACTTTTAATTCCTTCGCTTGACTTCATTGCTTTTTGGAAGTTAGTATATAATTCTGTTCCTAAACCAGATAGGGTTTGCATAACTGCCTCTGGGTTTGACATAATTGCTTCCATTAATTTATCTACATTACCACTTGAATAAGAATCATCAGCATCTCCATCTATATGTAACATTCCGTTTTCAGTATATATACCTGTATTAATACCAAATGATGATAATGAATATTTCTTAGTTGTGCCATCTGCAAGTGTAACATTAACAGATTTGTTAAGGGTTGTTCTCATAGTTGATAACAGACCAGATATTGTACTATCTCTTCTAAGTAATGAATCTTTTATCTTACTTTCCCACTCTTTTATCTCATCTTCTGACATCTCAGCTTTCTCATCACTGGTAAGAGGATCATAATCCTTAGCACTATCTGCACCATATAATGTATTCATCTCTTTAATAAGAGCATTATACTCTTTTACAAAGTTCTTAACTGCATCATAGACAGCTTGAGTATCTGTAGCTACATTAACGCTTATAGGTGTGTCCTTACCTTCTGCATCAACAGTTACATCCTTAACTGTAAAGTTAAGACCATTTAAACTAAATGCATTAGTTGATTGTTTAAATTCTGCACCATTATATACTACTATAGCATCTGATGCATTGGTCTTAATAGCTCCTGAATCTGTAGTCATTCCTAATGTATTTAATGCATTGCTATCACTTGATGTAATTGTAAAATCTTTATTCAAACCTGTATCCGCTGAGTTAATAAAAAATCTTCCTTGAGCAGCATCAAAACTTGCTGTTACTCCCATTTTAGAAAATTCAGCTGCTAAATTAGCTACTGTTGTTCCACCATCTGTTGTAAATGTCTTATCTGTTCCACCAACATTTATTGTAAATGTTGTACCAGCAGTAATTCCCATATCTATAAGCTTAGTACCACTTGTAGCACTTGTTGGAGTCTCCAAAGCACTCTCATTAGTTACTCTAAATGCTATTGACATGTTTTGTGTACTCTTTGTTTTAGAAGTAGCAAGACTCTCTACACTAACGCCTGCCTTAGTCATACCTAATGCATTCGTAGCATCAGAACCACTCTTTATTGAATATATTGTACCATTTTCATACTTTGTTTTTCCATCTTCGTCTGTAACTTCATTAGCACTTGTATTACTAAATGCTATTCCACCAGTTTTCTCATTATAAGAAGCTGTAAGTTTAATACCTCTTACTCCTAATTGATTATTAATATCTGTTATAACATCATCAATTGTAGCATCAGAACCATAGTTACCTAATGTAATCTTATCTGTTACAGTGGTTTTCTTATCATCTATCATCTCAGAATGTGATACTTCAAAGCTTGTTCCACTAAAGTCTACCTGGTTACCCCTAGAGTCTACAATATCACTTAACTTAGTAGTAGAACTTGTAGGTGCATCGTAAGTTGTTGTCTTACCTACTGTACCTAACTTAGCACCTGTTAAATATGCTGATGTTGCAACACTCTTAACAGATAAACTATGTGTACCTTTAATAGCATTATTACTTGTGCTAAATGATACCTTACTATCGTTACTAGATGTAACCTTCTTAGTATTATAAGTACCTGCTGATTTGAAATTAGCTAATGAACCTGTATAGAAATTATATAATTTTGTATTCAAACTAGACCAAGCCTCTTTCTTCCATTCAAGCTTGGTTTGTTTCTTCTTCTCAACATTAACTTTTGTTTTATGTGCCTCTACCAACTGACTTATAATAGTTTCTGTATCAAGACCAGACGAAAGACCTGTCATTCTTATTGCCATATTATTACCCCCTTAGCGTTTCTCATCCACAAGGATGCCAGCCATTTCCCATACTCTAGCTATCATATCTAGAGTCTTCTCAGGAGGAATCTCCTTAATTGTATCACCAGTATCTTGATCTATAACTTTAATCGAGATACGCTTTGTCTCTTCATGATATGAGAATTGACACTCTGTATGTGTTGGTTTAATCTTATTATTAACTACTTTAATAGCTTCTTTTACTTTTTCAGGAGATACATCTTGTATTGCTTGCTCATCACCACTATATTGTCTATTACCTTGACCTCCACCTGATGAATTATTGCTCTCTCTAGACACTACTGCTCTTTGTGTCGCAACTTGAATATTACTTCCTGCGCTAATATTCTCTGTGTTTGTTACCTTTGGTGTAGGTGCTGGTCTATTAATAGTACTAGGCACCATTCCTACTTCGATTCCTTCGATTGCCATATCCTTCACCTCCATGTGAAATAAATAACCATATTACTACCATTGTTACATAGTATCGACATTTTTGCCTTAAAAGTTTACAGTTGCTAACAATTTTGATTACTTAAATAATTGATTTAGCAATTCTGCTGCATTTTCCTGTGATGCCGCTTCTTTATTTGCTTCTTGAATCTGTACAAATAATTCTTTTCTATAAACAGGTACAGACTTAGGTGCGCTAATACCTATCTTTACTTGCTCACCTTTTATCTCTAATATTGTTACTTCTATATCATTGCCGATTACAATGGCTTCTCCTACTTTTCTTGATAAGGCTAACATATTATTCACCCGCCTTTTCTTTCATTTTCTGTACAGCTTCATATACATTATATTTTATTTCATAATCTTGATTCTCTACAATAATTTGACTACCTTTTCTTGTTTCAGAATTAATTATAAATGGCGCTTTCATATTTGCACTCATTTTTGTTATATCTGAAGGTACATTTAGAGCTAACATTACTAATACTTGCTCTTCTGTAGGACTATCAATAACTTTTAATAATTCATCTTCAACAAGAGGATTATATTCTGACATAATATTAAACGGGTTAACTACCGGCAATGCCAACATAGGCTCTTCTAGAGATTGAAGCCAGCTAATACTTCTATCTTCACCTTTATCAATATCAAACATTATTGCAAACTTTCTTAAACTCTCAAATCCAATTATTCCATTAGGAAATTCTAGTATCTTATCTTCTTCAATATCAACTGTTCCAAAGTATTTAGTCTCTGTTACCATAATATTTCTCCTTTTCTATATACATTCTATAGATAATCTAGCAATGTCTTCTGTATAACATTACTTGTTGCTGCCAATGTCAAATTGTATGCTTGCTCTGCTTGATTAAATGCAATGATGGCATCTGCACTATCAACATCTTCATTACTTGACATTAAATCTTTAAATATTGAATGTTGCTCTATTACTCTTTCTTCAATAAGTTCTAATTTATTAGTTCTAGTTGCTGATACTGACTGTACTGATGTTACATCTTTTATAAATGCATTAAATGTTGTAATGTTATTTCCAAATAACTTTTGCATATTTTCTTTTTTAAGCGCTATTTCTGTATCAATATCATCCAACATTAATTTTATCTGTTCTGTAGCTGTAGGATTGCCACTATATAGTGGATCATTTAACATACTAGTTAAATTTTCTTTTTTAGCTTCTGCATCTAATACTTCTTGCACTGAGTTAGCAAGGTCGTCTATTGCATTTCCCATAGAATGTTTTATAACATCTTTACCTTCTACATTAACAACCATAGTCTGGCTAAAGTTAACTTCATAGCTAATCTGTTGTCCACCCTCTGGTTGTACATATGTTGTAGTCTTAGTTGTTCCGTCTTTCTCTACACTATTCCTTACACAATCAAAGTAATGCTCTGGTCTTAAATCTCCTACTTTAAATGTATCCTTTGAATATGTTACATCTATACTAGTATTTGGAGCAATATTTTTCTGAATATTATTATATACTGTATCTCCAAATATTATCTCCCCTGTTTCTGGTACATAATATGTTAAGTCTGGCTTAATCTTATCATAATATGGTATCTGAGTTGTATCTAACACTATAGGATTAAGTGTTATATCAGTACCACTTTTATTTGTAAATGTTACTGTTGCTTGAACTGTACTATCCAAATTATCATAACCTAATCTCATACTATGGACGCTTGACTCTGTAGGGCTTGTGTATGTACCTCCATTTAATATATCAGTAATATCAGTTGGATCTACTTGGTTCAACACTGTATTTTTTACATTAATATCATTTATAGATAAGCTTTGTTTAATATCGTAGCTTACGTTTTTTGTATTTACTTCACTATCAAATATTAGATTTGTATCTGTTTTATATCCAGAGAAAATATATCTTCCTGCATAAGCAGTTCCACCTGCTGAATATATTATATCTTTATATGATTTTAAAGTATCTATTATAGATTGTCTATCAGTTTCGTTAAAAGAATCTGTAGAACCTTGTGTACAATATTCAGATATTTTAGATAATACTTTTATTACACTAGTTATAGATCCTGTTGTTGTGTCTATCCACGCAGCAGCATCTTTAATATTCTTATCTTTATATTGCTCTAATTGACTTACTGTTGTTCTTAATTTAAGTGAACGCACTGCTATAACAGGGTCTTCTGATGCCCTTTGAATCTTCTTGCCTGTAGTCATTTGATCATACTTATCACTTGATGTCTTCATTGACTTTTGCATGTTTCTAAGTGTTGTATTTGTAACCATTTGATTAGTTATACGCATATATTAACCCCCTTATACTGCTGTTCCATTTATAAGTTTATCTAATACTTCATCTAATACAGATAATACTTTACATGATAAATTATATCCATTTTGAAGTATTACTAAATTGTTTGCTTCTTCATTCTGGTCTACACTTGATACTGACATTCTTTGGTTATTAATTACATTTACAATGTCATCTTGATTTTCTGAAAACATTCCGTTCATCTTTGTATCAACTGCTAGATTTGTTGTAATTGCCTCCATAAACTGCGAAGCTGTTCCTTGACTAAACATTGTTCTGTCATTAAGTCCTGCCATCATCTTTAGTATTATATCATTTGCTTCCACATTTCCTTGTTCCACATCTGATGCATACGATACTACTACTTTATTAACGTCTTTTGCAATATCCGTATTAACCTTCCAGTTCAAACAATTTATTCTATAGTATTCTGCTACAGTTCCTGTTGTATCACTAAAATTATAATTATCACCATCTGGACTAAGTGTGGTTAATATATCTAATCCTCTATTATTATTAGCATCTGCTCCATCAGTACTGGCATGAATACTATTCATATATTGAGAAAATGTCCTTGCAAATTCGTTAAGTTGTGACATGTAGTAAGGTATTCCTTTGAAATCAACATGATCTCCTGCTACCTTAGCTGTCATACTAGATGAAAAGTCTCCTGGATCTGCTTGAACTAACTTACCATTGCTATCATAATATCTAAGATTAGTAAAGCTTATTGAATTTATCTCTCCATCACTATTTGATTTTCCTGACCAGCTTTCATAATAATATGTAACTCCACCAACAACAACTGACCCTGAATCTGGCAAGTTAATATCTAATACTTTTGCTGGATTATCTAATTTAATAGTTATAGACATTGTATTAGTAACACTGTCATACATTCTACCAGAAACACTTCCTGATAAAGGATTAACATTATTGTTACCATCTCTTATTTCATATAGTCCTTTAAGTTTTCCTGTTAAATTAGGATCATTTAAATTGAATTTTTCAATAGGTTTTTTATCTTTACCAATCCAATATACATCATATAAACCTTTTATATCAGTTTGATTTACCTTCTCTGCCCTAGGTACAACATCTAATTGATTGTATCCCATGTCATCTACTAATACTTCTCCATTAATTCTTACGGTAAATCTACTTGCTCCTGATTCAACTGCATCTTTACCTGTTCCATAGGTAATAGCTTCTTCATCTACTGTAACATTTACAATTTGTGATAATTTATCTACAGCTAATGCTCTTTGATCTCTAAGATCATTAGCATTACCTCCACGAACCTCTATATTAACTATTTGCTCATTTAATGAGTATATTTGTTTTGACAAAGAATTAATTTGGTTTACATAAATAGCTATTTCATCATTAGCACTTTTTTGAGTTATTTGATAATTATTACTTAACTCATTTATATACTCTGTTAAATTACTTAAGCTTTGTATATATTGTATTCTTGTAGTACTGTCTGATGGATTAGTTGATAATTGTTGCATTGCTGCACTTATTTCTGTAAATATTTTTGTATATCCTGCATTAGAATTCTGTTCATTCATATATGTTTCCATCTCAAGCAAATACTGATTCTTAATACTATACTCTTGGCTTTTTGCCATTGCTGCAGTATATTTTGCATCATAATATGCATTTCTTATTTGTTGCACTCCCGTTACAGTTATACCTGTCCCTTGCATACCATATGAGTTATGCATTCGTAGTGCCACAGACGCTTGAGCAAGTACCTGTTGTCTTGAATAACCCTCTGTATTTTGATTAGATATATTATGTGCAGTTGTATTTAATGCAGCTTGAAAATATGTCATTCCTGTTCCAGCCGTATTTAATCCTAAAAATGTTGATGCCATAATCTTATTCCTCCTTATACTACTTAAGAAAACTATTATCTAATCCATTATCAAATGTTATCCAAGCCTATTTATAATATGTTCTAACATATTGTCTATCACTGTTATATATCTTGACGCTGCATTGTATGCATGCTGAAATCTAATTAAATTACTAAGTTCTTCATCTGACGATACGCCTACAACTTGTTGTCTCTGTTCCTCTATCTGACTTAAAGTTGAAATTTCACTAACTGCTATATCATTATAAGTCTTTGCTTTATCAGCAAAATCTCCTACTAGTGCTGTATAGTATTCTTCAAAATTATTCATTACGAATATATTTGGATTAAGTGTAGAAAATTCACTATCCCATAACTTTAGTAACTGTTGTGTTACTTCTTGGTTCTCTCCACCATCTTGATTGTTAATAGGAAGTAAACTTGGATTCTTAAGCAATTCACTATTAACTTTAAGATTTCCTAATGAGTATAATGAATAATAATCATCTGCAGATTCTTCATTATATACTTTAACTGTCTTAGTTGATCCATCAGCTAAGGTTACTGTCTGTTCTGTATATCTTGAAACACTATTTCTTACAAATAATTCTGTACCAGCATAGTCATTATTCTCACCCATTCCTATTCCAGCTTTTTCTTCATCTAATATCTTAATAGAAGTTCCATCTGCTAATGTAACTTCTGTATTAGGACAAAGAATATCATTAATTGCTGTTACAATACCATGAATAAGGGTATCAAATGTTGCAAGAATATTAGCAATTCCATAAGGTTCTACTTTAAGATTGTACTCATCTACATCCTTATTATATTGAGCTAACGCTACATTATATGCTGCTGTATCACCTTGATAATCTGACTCCTTAGGCCTAACTGGTATTGCTGTATATGTTGGAGTTACATCTCCCCTTGACATCATAAGACCTTTTAAAGATCCCTTATCTGTATTATTCTCTGCACTTGGTATTCTTCCAAAATTAAATAAATCATCTCCATCATCTTTCCAAATAGGTTTAAGAAAGTTTTTATTTCCTTCAACTGTTGTAGTACCTAGTTTAAATGCTCTATCTACTGTAACTAAGGTTCTACCATCTATATTTACATCTATTGAACCGTCTGCATTTTCTTCAACATTTATGTCTATTAATGCACTAAGTTCATCTAAAAGTTTATTTCTCGTATCTCTTAAGTCATTGGCATTCTCTACCTTTGACGCTTCAACTGCAATGACTGCTTTATTTACTTCAAGAATCTCATCTGCAATCTTATTTATTCTATCAACTTGGCTAATTATCTTACTATTAAGATTTACTTGGAAATCTACTAATTGTTTATATATTGTATTGGCTTGTTTTACAAATATATTGGCTTGACCAATAAAATCACTTCTTGTAACAATATTATTTGATTCATTGTTAACTTCTTGTAGTGTGCCCCACAAATCCTGAATACATTTTCTAAAACTATTTCCTTCTAATTCTCCAAAATAATTTTCAACTTCTGATATGGCTTCGTATTGAGCCAAATAAAATGCCTGCCTACCGTTTTCATTACGGTATGCATCATCTAAAAATCTATCTCTAACAACTCTTGTTGATTGTACTTTGGTTCCCATACCTATTGTATTACTGGTTACCGCAGAAGCACTAATCTTGCTATAATTAAGGTCAGTAAGTAAGATCTGTTGTCTTGAATAGCCTTCAGTATTCACGTTTGTTAAGTTGTGTGCTGTTGTATTAATAGCATTCTGGCTAGCTTGTAATCCAGATACGCCAGTATACATACTACTCATTATTCCTGCCATATACTCACCTCATATTACTGTTTTGTATCAAACATAGATGCTCCAACGCCTAATGTATCTCCACTATAACTACCTTTTCCATAATTAGCTGTCTCTGGCGCTTGATTTACACTCTGTAATAAATTAATACTAATCTCTGTCATCTCAAGAGCACTTTCTATTAATTCTCTATTGTGCTCATTGGTATTCTTAATCTTGGCTACTATATTCTTCAACCTGTCATATACTTCAATTAAAGGCTTCTGAAATTCTGGCTGTTTACTCATAAGAGTAATTATTTGAGTAATATTAACATTCTTAGAGTTAATATTTAGAACAGTGGCTATTTCAGCAAGTATCTTATCGCGTTTTCCGCCTAGGGCTCCTACCGCATCTACTACTTGTTGTTCTCTAATGTTTACTTCTTGTAATTTGTCTAAGTTATTAGATATTATATACTTAGTCTTTTCAGTAGAAGCCACATTCAATTCTTCATATGTACTATATTCTTGTTCTAAAACATTAATTAACTCTTCTATTAAACTAGCCATAAAGTAGTACCTCTCATTTAAAATGTTTTTTCGTTATATGCTGCTAATAATTTGTCTGCAAATGCTTCACCACTTACATTATAAGTTCCATTATTAATACTTTCCTTAAGAGTGTTAACTTTATCCTCTCTTACGTCTGGAACATTTTTAAGTGCTGCTTTAGCTATTTGTAGATCTTTACCTACGCTTGAAAAAGAAATCTGATCCTTAACATCGCTACTTCCTGTAACGTTTTTCTTAGTAGTTTTGCTTGTGCTATTATTGCTATAAATCTGGCTTATTTGATAACTGCTAATACGCATAATTACACCTTCCTCCTTGAAATAATATTTTCCTATACATTACTTATCGGTAATTTTCTCAATATCTTTAGTGTTTTTGCAAAAAAATAAGGCAGTGATTAAACTGCCCTATCAGTCCTAATTATTAACGTCCGTCCAAAAATCTCATTCTTGGATCTTCCTTTTTCTTAACTTCTCTTACTGGTTCTGGTCTCTTAATAGCACTCTCTAAACCATTGTGTAACTTATTCTTACAAACATCACAGAATCTTCCCGTCTTAATCATTGTTCCACAGCTCTCACATTCAATACCTACAACAGAGTCTTTCGAAAAGCTTAATCTCTCTTCTCTTATCCACTGTTTTATCTGTGATATAGGAATTTCATTATCTTCTGAAACTTGGCTTATACTAGCACTTGGATTATCTATAACATATTGTTTAACACCTTGAAACTTATCCTCTAAATCTGATGCACATTTTGGGCATATTGGTCTTCCGCCTATATAATTAAATAATCTCTTGCACATCTTACATGACTTAACTTCCATAATGCACTCCTCCTATCTTCCTTCTCCAATACATACGCTTGTATAATATACTTCATTAACCCCTTTCTCTTGCAACAAATAGGTTATTGCTTGTATTGTTGCTCCTGAAGTATATATATCATCAACTAATAATACTTTATCTAATTTTACCTTATTTGCTTCTATTTTGAAAGCCCTTTTTAAGTTTTTAACTCGTTCTTTATCATTTAATTCTTTTTGCGGTAAGGTTTTCTCACATCTTACTACCACATTGGTAATTATAGGTACATTAATTGCCTTACTTAATTCTTTTCCAATCAATTCAGCTTGATTATATCCTCTAATTTTTTTCTTTGATTTGTGAATTGGCACAGGGATTATTCCATCAAATCCTATTGATATAAACTTTTCCTTATACATCTCTAATATTTCTTCCACATAAAAATTTGTATATTCTCTTTTGTTGTTATACTTATATCCCATTAGGCTTTCTCTAATATTATCTGTATATACAAATGCAGGGAATCCTTTAATATATAATTTGGGGATTTTCTCACAATCAAAACAATATTCTATTTCTCTGTTAATTACAGGTTTTCCACATTTAAAACAAGTTGGTTGTTTTATTCTTACAAGTTTTTCACTACATTTATCACATACTTTAATACCATTAGTAATTATATTATTACATATAGGACATCTTCTTGGATATACCAAATCTATTACTTTATTAAGTATATTAACACCTTACCCTTCATTTGCTAGTTCTTGCAATCTTACTTCTAATCCTGTATATCTCTTCTGTTCTTCTGTATTGTCTATCATTAATTCAACCATATGGTTACTACCTACTATTACAACACATTTCTTAGCTCTTGTAACTGCCGTATATAATAAATTTCTATTCATTAATATTCTAGGACCTGAAAGTAGAGGAATAACTACAGCAGGATATTCACTTCCTTGCGATTTGTGAATTGTAACTGCATAAGCTAACTCCAATTCATCAAGGTTTGCATAACCATACTCTACCTCTTTGTTATCATCAAACAACACTGTAACGGTTTCGCTATAATCACTTATAGATACAATTACACCCATATCTCCATTAAACACGCCTACACCTTCATCTATTTTAAATCGCCCTTTTCCTTTATAAATAGCCCATTCAATTTTATAATTATTCTTTATCTGCATAACCTTATCCCCTTCTCTGAAGATTACGTTATGAACTTCCTTTTCAAATTTCGTTTTTGTAGGTGGATTAAGCACCTTTTGTAACTCTTTGTTTAAATTATCTACTCCCAAATCACCATTTCTCATAGGTGTTAGCACCTGTATCTCATTACTATCTGCCTCTACAAATCCTGGTAATTTTCTACTCAAAAGTTGGCCTAATTCATCTATTATTACCTTGGTATTCATTCTAGGTAAATAGAAAAAATCTTTACTCTTATTATTCATTACAAAATGCTCACCATTATTTATTTTATGAGCATTAAATACTATATCACTACCTTCTTCTTGTCTAAATATTTTAGATAACTGGCATACAGTAAACTGATTAGATGTAATTATATCTTTCAGTACATTACCTGGCCCTACAGATGGAAGCTGATTAACATCACCTACAAATATTAAATGAGTTCCTGGCATAATCGCCAACAATAATCCATTTAGCAAATACATATCTACCATAGATACTTCATCAATAATTATTACATCGGTTTCTAACGGATTACTAGCGTTTCTCTCAAATTTATATGAGTTTTCCCCATCTACACCGCCATTTAATTCTAACATTCTATGTATTGTTTGAGCCTTATATCCTGTTGCTTCTGTGATACGTTTTGCTGCACGTCCTGTTGGAGCTGCTAGTAATATTTCAAGACCTTGTTCTTCAAAATAATTAATAATGGTATTTATTGTAGTTGTCTTTCCTGTTCCCGGTCCACCTGTTATTACTACAAAGCCTTCTTTTGCAGCTTCTTTTACTGCTTTTCTCTGAAGTTCATCTAACACAATCCCTTCTCTATCTTCTATTCTTGAAATTGTTGCATCCAATTCCACATCGGGCACATCATCATAGGTTCTTAATTCTAATAACATTCTTGCACAGTTAAGCTCTAAATAATAATTATAAGCTGCATATATTATTTCTTTTCCTGAAAGCTCCTTTACCATTACTTTTCCATCTATGCTAAGACCTACTATTTGATTAATAATGCTATCTTCTAGTACATTTATTCCTGCCTCTTCATCAGATAATAATTCTGAAACCTTTCGTAGAAGCATTTCTTTAGGTAAATACATATGCCCAAATCTATTAGATTCTAATAATGTATATACAATAGCTGCTCTTATTCTAAAGTCAGAATCAGTTCCTATTCCTGCTCTCTTGGCTATCTCATCTGCCATTTTAAATCCAACACCTTGTATATCCTCAGCTATTTTATAAGGATTACTTTCTATAATAGAATTCATCTTAGGTCCATATTCATTATATATCTTCACTCCTAAAGCTGTATTAATTCCATACTTAGCTAAATATATAAGTGCATCTCGCATATCCCGCTTTTCGTTAAATTGTACTCCTATATCCCTTGCCTTCTTCTCAGATATTCCTTTAATCTCTGCAAGTCTTTCAGGTTCTTCTTCTATTATTCTAAATGTATCCATTTTAAATTTCTTAATAATACGTTTAGCTGTTACTTCTCCAATTCCTTTAATAACCCCTGAGCTTAAATACTTTTCCATACTCTCTACATCATCAGGCAACTTTATTTCAAGGCTAGCTACCTTAAATTGAACATCATATGTAGGATGTTCCACATATTCTCCTTCAGCAATTATATACATTCCCTCACTTAAACCAGTGGCAGTTCCTACAAAAGTCTCTTCTTCCCCACTGTCTTCACAAGATACAGAAAATACTGTATATCCATTGCTCTCATTATGATATATTATTTTTTCTACGTAACCTTCTTTTGTTTCCATTTATTAATACTCCTATTAAAATTAATCTTATTATCTATTATTAAATCAACGTTGTTTTCTCTCTTTTAAATAATCTCCAAATTTAGTTTAGCATAACATATATTCAAAATCTATATTTATGTATAATCATATCTATGTTATTGTTTAAATAAACACTTAAATAAATTCTATATTTATTGCAACACTTTGACATGTTTATGACACTATATATTATAGATACGTATTTAAAACACTAAAAGGGGTGAATATATGGACTCTAAAAACTTAGAGATGCTTGTTAAGAAAGCTAAAAAAGGGGACGCCCAAGCATTTTCAACTTTATATGAAACATTTTATAAGGATTTGTACAAGACTGCTTATTATGTTCTAGGCTATTCAGAAGATGCCCAAGACGTTGTAAGTGATACATTGCTTGCGGCTTATGAAACCTTGCCAAAGCTTCGGAATAATCAAGCTTTTAAATCATGGATATATAAGATATTAAGCAATAAATGTAGGGCAATGCTTAAATCTTATGTAAACAAAAATGTTGCTTTAGAAGAAGACTCTTCTACATATCAACAGGACTATGCTGAAATTATAGATGTTAAAAACAGTTTTAATAAACTACCAGATGCTCAACGCCTTGTAGTGTCATTATCTGTTTTTGGAGGCTATAACAGTAACGAAATAGCCAAATTATTGGATATGAATCAAAACACTGTTCGCTCTGCTAAAATGCGCGGACTTGAACAACTAAAACAATTTCTAGACTATTAAATCGGAGGTAAATCATATGAATGATAGAGATTTTATAGATAAAATAAAAGATATAACTGATGATACACCTATTCCAGAAGCTATTGAACCAGCTTCTATAGAACAATTATTAAAAGATAAAAAACAAAAGAGAAAGAATCCTATTATAAAATATAGTGCCATTGCCGCTTCTATATTAGTCATAGGTCTATCTATTACTATTTTAAAGATTAATTCCAATTTGTCAATATTTAATAGTAAAAGTGATGATTCCAATTATGAGACTTCTTTTGAAGCACCAATAAGTGATGATAGCACTGAGATTTCCCAAGACTCAGACGAGGTAATACTTGTTAATTCAGATATGACTGCAAACTCTTACAATGAAATATATAAGATTTTTAAAGATATTTTTAAAGATTATCAATATTCTTATGGCTATGACGACGCAGTTGCTGATTACGAAACAATTACTAATGAAAGCGCAACAGCCGCAGCAGCGGAGGGATTTGCTGAAGATAGTTCTGATTCAGCCGAATCAACCAAAACTAGTAATGACCTTAATGATTCCTCTGACTTCTCCACTACCAACACCCAAGTAGAAGGTATTGACGAAGGTGACATTGTTAAGACCGATGGAAAATATATTTATTCTTGCGATATAACATCTTATTCGCCAGTTATAACTATTAATATCACTAGCGCTAACCAAGGTGAATTAACTAATAAGGGACAAATAATTATTCAAGATAAACAAGGGGAAACATTAAGTGTTCAAGAAATGTATATTTCAGATGATAAATTAATTGTAATTGCTTGCCAAACTCTTTACCAACGTAAAAGCGTTTTTAATAATCAAGTTGCTAGTAAAGATATTACCATTACTTATGTATATGATGTAAGCAATATTAATTCACCTAAATTTATTAGCTCTTTACAACAAGATGGTTCTTATAGAACTTCAAGGAAATCTGGAGATTACGTATATGTTTTTACTCAACACTATATTTACTATTTTGATAATTCTTCAAAGAAAAGAGATTATATTCCTTGGGTTGAATCACAAATCCTAGATTATACAAATATATATATTCCTGAAACAACACAATCAACTTCTTATGTGGTATTAACATCTATCGATTTAAATGATGCCGAACATTTTACAGATAAAAAAGCAGTGTTAGCTTCCGCAGATATTTTCTACGTTAGCAATGAAAATATATATGTTAGCGAATATGTATATAATTATAGAAATACTGATAGAAATAATTACACAAGTTATACTAGTGATCAAACCCAATTACTTAAACTCTCTTATAGTAAGGGAATATTTTCACCAGAAGGAAGCATTAAGATTAAAGGTACTTTAAATAATCAATTTTCACTTGATGAATATAATGGTTATTTAAGAGTTGTTACTACTGTAAATAATTCTCATCAAACTTACAGAGGTAATGATGACACTTATTCTTATGATAATTATATTACTAATTCATTATATGTTATTAATAGCAATCTAGAATTGGTTGGTAAGATTGAAAATATTGCAAAAGATGAGAGAATATATTCTGCTAGATTTTACGGCGATACTGGTTATTTTGTAACTTACAGAAATACCGATCCACTATTCTCTGTAGATTTATCAGACCCTACTAATCCTGAAATAATAGGAGCTTTAAAGATTCCTGGATTTTCAACATACATGCATTTTTATGGTGATGGAAAATTACTAGGTATCGGTCAAGAAACAGATCCTGACTCTGGAGAAATACTAGGAATAAAATTATCTATGTTTGATATTTCCGACCCTTCAGACGTAAAAGAAATAGACAAATTTGTTTTATATGATGTGTTTTGGTCAGAAGCCTTATATAATCATAAAGCAATTTTAGTAAATCCAGAGAAAAACATTATCGGCTTTACCACTTGTAATTATTACTATGATGATTGCTATAATTACAATACGTTTTCATATGACGATAAAAAAGGGTTTGTAAACCACATAGAATATAAATTATATGATCCAGATGTTAATTATATTTATAAATATGGTTTTGACTATACAAGAGGCTTATATATAGGTGAATATATCTATGTTACTACTCCTTCTGTGGGAATTACCTCATACAAATTAGGCTCTAATGAATGTATAGATAATATTGAATTTGATTAATAAAATTATAATTGCCATTATTGTTGGGGCACTTATAGTTGGAGGAATAATTTGCTGTGTAGTTTATGACATATTAACACCATGCAAATGTTGAGAGGATGAGTATAATACACCTACCACTTGGGGGAATGGCGACAAACCTATTATATACCTATATCCAACAGAAGAAATCAAAGTAAATGTACTTCTCGACAATCCACAAAACCTAACACCCACTCAATTTAAACTAATTGAGCGGGTGAATTTGTGTTATAATTCTTATTATTTGTCAATTTTATATAATTAATCCGTATATAACTCTACACCAAATTCAATGCGTCCTTTAAAATTTCCCGACCAATTGGCAAAAGAATATATACCTTCATCTTTTCTCCATGTAATATACATATACTCTTGTGTTCCTGAAGTTTCGGGCCATAAATTATATCGCCTCTCATCTCCATCTACGGTTATATAATTATGATATTTCTCATCAATACTATATTTAGTACCAAAAGTGTCTTCAAATCCTTCCTCTGAACATACCAATCTATAATCGAAATAACCATAATGCTCTCCTACTGCATGAAGCTCTTTGTTCCACGATTCAATATACTCATTAGCAGGAGGAAACATATCTATTTCAGCAAATATATTTAGGTATTTTTCATCATAAGACATCATATATATCTTATCCCCTTCCACATAAAAATAACCTACATGAAAATCACTGTAATACTCACATTTAGAGTCATCTATATCTACATGTTCATTGCATGTACCCTTTAGATTTGTCAATACTAATTCATAATAATTATCTAATTTGGTTCCTTCCAACTTATTAATTTGCAATGTTGCTTCTCCATTAAACTCATCTATCATATTCATTTTACATTTTACAGTAAGATCTTCTGTTTCATCTGGAAAAAAATATGAATTAGGCTCACTATTCCCTTGTTTTGAACATCCTGATAATATTATGCATAATGCCACTATGAATACATAAATCTTCTTCATAATATCCCCCTTACTTAACATCTATTATTGCATTAAGGAGCAGATATACTCCCGGCTGTGCGTTTTCTGCATTAGGGTCGTAATTACCATCAGACGTGTATTTTCCTGAACCTGGAATATTATTGCCACTGCTATCTAAGGCTCCATTATAAACATACGTGCTTATTTTATCTTTATTAGCACCATTGTAACGTTCTGCGAAAGTAAGCATTGCAATCAAACTGTTATTTCCATCTTTTAAACCTGTAGCATTATATGTCGCTTGATTATTAGATTTAAAGTGCTCACTAGGTGTATTTTCAACCTGAGACCAGTATTTCCCTTCCAGTGCATCTATTGCGGCTTTATTAAATTCATCTTTACCAAAATAAACATCTGCTGGTGCCATTGTAGTTGTTTCACCTAATTTTTGTCCATTATGTAAATATACAGAAAAGTTTATAACACCATTTTCCCAATCAAAATCCCCAGCATTTTCGTGATAATGAATAGCAGCTATTAATTCTGGTGGCACACCAGTTTTTTCAGAAATAGCCTTATACCTATCTTCATATTTTAAATATAACTCCTTAAAATGTTGAAGCTCTTTATCATATTTTGAATCCGTAGATGATATTTCAGATAACAACTCTATAGCACGAAGATAATAAAAGTCATCAGTTTCATACTTATCTCCTAACTCATACTTTGATAGGGCCTCACCAGTTGGTGCTTCAGTTGTCGGTGCTTCAGTCGTCGGTGTATCAGTGTTTGATTCTCCATCACCAGTTGGTACATCTGATTTAGTACATCCGGTAAGTGCCAAAAGTGCCGCGATTATAATCAGTGCCTCTATGCCCACAAAAATGGCAATAACAACGGCCACTATTGCAACAGCAATTACAGCAACGATTTCTTTCCAATGGTCTTTACACCACTCACCAACTGACTTCACCTTATCACAAAATTTTTCCCAGCCGTTTTTTTCACTATCAGGTTTTAAGTATGAATAGTTCTTATGGAAATTGTCTTTACGTTTTTTAACAATATTCTTCACCTTGCTGTCAGTGAGCGCAACAATTGCTTCAAAATCCTCGCTACTCTTCTTAAAAGTATTAAGGGCATCTGCTTAATTTTGTTAGCATATAATGCAATGGTTGCCATAATCCATCATCCTCCTTTTGTATAATTACTTTTAAATAAATAAAGTGAATTTTATTGTTTGAAACCTTTATTTTTCTCAAATCATAACAGATATTACAAAAATAGTCAAATATCATCATAAAATTTAATTTTTCGTAAAATCTAATTTACTACATCTAAATTCTAAAAAAGGATAAAGCACTTTGCTTTATCCTTCATAATTTCTCTTCATTTGTTCATATAAGTTCTGGGCTATTCCTATTCCTTCACCTTCTGTTACCATCTTGGCATACTCTTGAACTCTCATATCACCAAAATATTCTTCATATTCATTCTCTTCTTCATCAGCTTTAATAACCGTTTTCTCCATAGCTTTATACATCTGCTCTACAAAGTAGGCTTCAAATTCTTTGCAAGCATCCATTAATTCTTCATCTGTAGCTGTGGACATATTTGAATTATTAGCTTTATTTTGAATTGAATCGCTTATAGCATTACTATTGTTTAAATAGTAATCTGCATATGTACTTCCAACATCTCCTACTGCCATATAATCACTATCCTCTCAAGTTATTAGCTTGTTGCAACATCTGATCTGATGCTTGAATAGCCTTTGAATTCATTTCATAAGCTCTTTGAGCAACAATTAAGTTAACCATCTCATCTACAACTTGTACATTAGACATTTCTAAGTAATATTGTCTAACACTACTCTTAGTAAGTGCCTGATTAGTATTTTCTGCCATAGCCTCTCCTGAAGCTACTGTTGCTTTTAGTAAGTTGTTTCCCATATGCTCTAAACCAGAGGGGTTGTTAAACTGAACAATTCCTATCTGAACTTTTAAATCAACAATTTCACCTTCATTATTAGTAACTGATAAATTACCATGTTGATCAATTGCTAATGTTGATATTGTGCAATCATTAGGAATTACTATTGAATTACCGTTAACATCTAATAGTGGTTGACCACCTGATGTACATATCATAATTCCATTATCTACTGTTGAACCAACAAAACTACCGTCTCTAGTATATAATGTATCACCATTTGCATCTCTAACTTGAAAGAATCCGTCTCCTTCTATTGCCATAGCTAAATAGTCATCACTAGCTTGCATATTTCCTTGCGTATATACACTTGTTATTGATGCCATTCTAGTTCCCAATCCTACTTGGGCTGCAACTGGCTTATTCTCACCTGCATTATTGGTTGATCTACTCTGTAAATTCTGATACAACAGAGATTTAAACTCTGATGTGTTTTTCTTATATCCAACTGTATTAACATTGGCAAGGTTATTAGATATATTGTCAACATTAGTTTGTTGAGCTAACATACCCGATGCCGCTGTCCATAGTGATCTCATCATAAGCAACTACCATCCTTCCATTATACTTTTCCGATTTCATTTACTGCTTTGTTCAAAACATTATCTATAGTTTGAATCATCTTTTGATTTGCCTCATATGCTCTTGTTATAGTAATCATATCGACCATTTCGCTAATAACATTAACATTAGACATCTCTAAAAATCCCTGTTCTACTGTTGCATCTGAAGGTACTACGTCTGCAAGGGGTCCTGCTTCAAACATATTCTCTCCATAATTAATTACATCTTCAGGGTTATTAAATCTTACTATGTCTAGTTTTGATACAAATACACCGTCAGCAAAGATATTTCCTTGAGAATCAATTGCTACATTTGCTGTTGACGCACCTGGAATCTGGATTGGGTTACCCCCATTACCTAACACAAAGTCTCCATCCTTGGTGACAAGATAACCCTCCGTAGTTACAGTGAACGAACCATCTCTTGTATATCTGGTATGTGTTACTCCACTCTTGTCAGTTGTGCTAATGGTAAAGAATCCGTCTCCGCTTAGTGCTAAATCATAGGTGTTTCCAGTTTCTCTGAAGCTACCTTGTGAGTAATCATTATATGTCTCACCGATTTTAACGCCTAAACTTACATTTCCTATGCCTCTCTGAGTATACGCAGAACTACTATCATTAATCCTAATTGCTAATTGTTGATCAAAAGATTGTGATGTAACTCCTTGAGCTTTATAACCTGTTGTACTAGCATTTGCTAAATTATTACTTACAACATCTAGTCTTCTCTGCTCATTAAGCATACCCGTCCAAGCCGTATAAAGGCCTCTTACCATAGTCTCAACTCCTTATTTTACTAGTCTCTTTTTCCACTTAGAAACTCTATATATTTACCAGTACCAATTGCTACTGCTGTTAATGGATCTTCTGCAGTCATAGTTGTAATACCTGTTTTCTCCTCTAGTAATTCTTCAAGACCATGTAATAATGAACCACCACCTGTTAGTACGATACCTCTATCAGCTATATCCGCTGCTAATTCTGGTGGTGTTCTCTCTAATACTGAGTGTACAGCTTCTACAATCTGAGTTGCTGGCTCTCTTAAAGCCTCTTCTGTCTCATCAGATGCTACTGTAACTGATTTAGGTAAACCTGTAACAAGGTTACGTCCTCTTATATCTAATGTACTATTCTCAGCTCTCTTATAACATGTTCCTATCTTAATCTTAATATCTTCTGCCGTTCTCTCACCTATTAATAGGTTATGTTTCTTACGCATATATCTTACAATTGCTTCGTCGAAATCATCACCAGCAATCTTAATAGATGCACTAACAACTGTACCACCTAAAGATATTACTGCTATATCTGATGTTCCACCACCTATATCAACTATCATGTTTCCACATGGTCTAGCTATATCTATTCCTGCACCAATTGCTGCTGCTACTGGTTCTTCAATAATTGAAACTTCTCTTGCTCCTGCATTATAAGTAGCATCTTCAACAGCCTTCTTCTCAACTTCTGTAACACCACTAGGTACGCATACACTAATACGTGGCCTTCTTCCAAAGAAACTTTTACCTACTGCTTTTTGTATAAAATATTTAAGCATCTTCTCAGTTATTGTATAGTCTGAGATAACACCTTGTCTTAATGGTCTTATTGCTACAATATTACCTGGAGTTCTACCAAGCATTAATCTTGCATCTTCTCCAATTGCTTTAATACGATTAGTATCTCTATCAAATGCTACTACTGAAGGCTCTTTTAATACTACACCTTTTCCTTTAACATAAACTAATATACTTGCTGTTCCTAAATCAATTCCTATATCTGAACTTGCCATTATTTAACCCCTTTCTAAACGTTAAATATATAAATGTATCTAAAATAATATCTTTTTACACAAATGTATCTTTTACATTATATACACTCTGGCATAATTTTCAAATAGTTTTGTTAATATTAAGTAATTTTTAATAATAACAGGGTATGATTTTTCAGCCTATGACTATATATCGACACATTTGTCTGTATTGATTAGACTTTTATGCTTCTTTTAATACTACTAAAACTGCTTTTCTTCCATCTAACCATTCAATCTTAATTTCGGTTATATTCATGTTTTTATCAAACTGTTTTATATATTTTTGCCAATTTAGTTCTTTTTTATTAGAAACAATCCTTTTTCCTATACTTCCAATCTTATCATTTCCAGAAACTAATATTTCTTTGCTATCTCTTCCTACAAAATTATAACCTATTGCCTTATTCAAAGCATTATTCGAATAAAGAACAATATCACTATATCTATCCTTAACAAAAACATATTCTGAAAACATATTATAAGAGTTTAATAAGGATGTATTAAGGCTATTTGTACTATTGTACACTTCTCTTCTAATTACAATTCCTGTAATTATATCACGTATACATTTTGCAAATTTAACTTCTCTATCTTTCCACTCTCTATAAGCATTGCCCTCAACAAAGTTAACTATACCAAAAGGTTTATCATCAATTTTTATTACAAGGGATATTACTGCTTTTGTATCTGAGTTCAAATATATTTCATTTGCCACCTCTCGTATTTGATTACTACTTAGGACTATAGTTCCTTCTTCAATAGTTCTTCTAAATACTTGTTTAAATTCTTCTTGATAACTATCTACATCGTAATTTTTTATTACATATCTACTACTACTTGCCCAACTATTAACATATATAAATGTATTTTTTTCTTGGTTATATTTTAATATACTTAGAGAGTTTATATTTAAATATCTTCCTGCCCTTTCACAAGTATAATCAAGAGCCTTCATATCATCTGAATATATATGTTTTGTTATATCTTGAAGTATTGCTCTCTCTTTCTTCTCTATATCAAAGTTCACTTGGGCAATTCTTCTATTTCTAATCTCTCTTCTATTTACTATTCCATAGTATATATATTGAGAAACCATTCGTGCATAGGTTTTTTGAGTTTTGGCAACCTCTTCTATCTTAGCCATATCATCATCTGTATATGCACATATTAACCAAGTTGCAATATGCTTATTTTTAATAATAATAGGTTCCATAGATACTCTTTGTCTAAATCCATCATTATCCATATCTACTATAAGACCTTCCTTAGTCTTACTTAGTACAGCATTATTTTCTATATATTTATCTCTATAAAAAGGTCTTTCAAACATATCATAGAAATATCCCATATTATCCATTGGTCCAAAAGGCTTAGTTATTAATACACCTTCATTATCAACCACTGCCATATAAAGGTTAGTAATATTTGATAAAGATTCTAAGATTTCCTCTAAAGACTCTATTCCTATAGCTCCTAACATCTCTGTCTCATCTTTAAAATCCTTGTTATCACCATACATAAGATATTCAAACTGTCTTTCAAGAGTCTGCTTACTTGCCAATAATTTCTCTTCTGCAATTTTATGCTCTGTAATATCAGTTATTAAGTAATTTATCTCTGCTTCATCTTCTGATATTCTAGTTATTGTAACTTCATTATTTACATGTCGAATCTCTCCGTCATCTCCTACCATCCTATAATGCATACTATAACTATTTACACCCTTTTCAATGGCACCATAGGCTCTATCTACAACCCAATCTCTATCTTCTGGATGTATATAATCCTCTGTTAATTTGTATCCTTGTTTTAATGCTACAGGATTCATCCCTAGTAAGATTGCATTGGGGGAAATAAATGTGAGCTTTCGCTCATCCCCCCTATAGTGTTTTACCATTGATATACTTTTTATACGTTCAAATGCCTTTTCGTAGTATAATCTCTCTACTTCTTTTGCATTTTCTTTTCTTAAATCATTTATAATAATTTCTAGTCCATCACTTATTCCGTAACTATCTCTAACAACTCTCATAGTTGCATTAACTGGTATTAATTCTTGTGATTCTGAAATAACTCTAAAATTAAATTCAAATTGGTCTATTTTTGTCTTTATGTTAGTATCTATACTTGCTTGTACTAATGCTCTGTCATCTTCAAAGATAACATCTAGCATGTCCATATCCCCATTATAAAACTGTTCAGTTGTATATCCATACTGATTAACATTTTTGGAAATATATCTAATCTTCCATTCTTCTTCAACTTTATAAAGGTATATTGCTAATATATCTGCATGATTAACTATTCTTTCTAAAGTAACGCTACCTATATTCATATCTGCACGTAATTCAAAAAGAACCATATAAATAATTTCTCCGTCAATCTCAAATTCATTAACGAAACCACTAACTACATGCCTCTTACCATCAACAAGCAATAATATTCTATGCCATATTAGAGATTTCTTTCTGTGTAACTGACCCCAAAAATCTTCTGAATACATAAACTTATCTGTTTTCATTATTATTTTACTAATATTTTGACCTAATATAGTCTGCGCTTCATAATTAGCTTCTATTATATTTCCTGTGTTCCCAGAAAATAAAACCATAGGATATTCCATATGACTTGCAAATTCTTTATAGTTTTGTAATCTATCAGATACCATATACCTTCTCCTTTGCATATTTATATGACAAATCAGGGACACAAAAAGCGCCCCCGATTATAAGTAACCCACCTATCCCATTACATATTATTCTTCTAAGGTTGTTGCTGCCTCTTTAGCAGCAGGCGCTTCTATTCCCTTAAATGCCTTATCTGTTATTAGTTTTGTTTCATTACATGCTTCAACAACACCTTGAACTGACTGCATAAGACTTGCCATATAAGTAGATACATTTTCACATTCATGCTTCATTGCACTTCTTACATTGACTACATCATTTTTTGCCTTAGTTATCATATCATCACGTTCTGCCTCTGCATTTTCTAACATTTCTCTACATGCAGATTCAGTTTCCGCCATTCTAAGTTTCTTCTCTTCTTCTAACTTAACTGTAAGCATCTCTCTATCATTCTCAGCCTTAGCAAGCATAGCAGTTGTTCTTAATTCTGCATCTGATAACATGTCTTTACTTTTCTTAGTTGCATCTGCAACCATCTTCTCGCTCTTTTCAGTTGCTTCTTGAATTAATGCACCTGATCTCTCAGTTGCTTCTAATAAAGCTCTTGAAATTGATTCATATTTAATACTTGATTCAGCTTCTTTATCTTTATAAGATTTAACTTCTAATCTTAATTGTTCTATCTCTGCTTCTAATGATTCGTTATATTTTTTCAGGTTATTAACACTCTCTTTGGCATCTTGAGAATTGCTTTCTCTCATAGCTTGGAGATTTTTAACTGTTTCACTTAATTTACTAATCGTTGTTTTCAAATCAGCTATATCTTGAAGCTGATCTTTTTTGAGATCTTGAATATAATCTTCCACGGTTTTTTTATCATATCCACCGAAAGACACCGTCTTAAACATCTCTTCTCTTGCCATTTCTGTACCTCCACTTATTGTAATCATAGATGTTTTAAGTATATCATAGCTTTTCCTAAAATGCACTTATAAATAACATAAAATTTGAAGTATTCTTTAGTTACCTATATATGCTATAATAACAAATATTCATTACCCAAGGAGGGGCTTCCATGTCTAATACACAGAAATTATCTGTTGACGGTTTTACATTAAAAATAATTGCAATTATAACAATGCTTATCGATCATATAGGTGCTGTACTTTTCCCCAATATAATCATTATTAGATTAATTGGTCGTATTGCATTTCCTATCTTTTGTTTTCTAATTGTTGAAGGATATTTTCATACTAAAAATCTAAGAAAATACTTAACACGACTTTTTATATTTGCTTTTGTATCAGAGATTCCTTTTGACTTAGCTTTTTCCAACCAAGTTGGTAACTATAAAATAAATTTTTTGTCAAATCTAAATGTATTTTTCACTCTATTCTTTGGTTTAGTAGTAATCACTATTTTTGATAAAATAATTTTAAACCCTAATAAAAAGATGTTACATAAAGTATTTGGTACATGTGGCATACTTTTTTGCTTTATAATATCCATTATTCTTGATACTGATTATAGTGTTGGTGGTATAGGATTAATACTTATTATTTATCTTTTTAGGACAGAACCTGCTAAAAGGTTTATACTTTCAGGCCTATGCTTATATTCTTTCTTTGGATTAATCGAAATGCCAGGTATGTTAGCCTTTTTACCAATAGGATTTTATAATGGGAAACGTGGTATTAATGTCAAATACCTATTTTATATATTCTACCCATTTCACATAATAATATTAGTTATCATTCGTCTTTATTTCCAAAAATAGTTAAAGAGCAGATTTGCTCTTTTATATTGAGTTTTCTTAAGAATTTCTTATATTAAATATTGAATTATTGTTACTATCATGTACATATGTTAATATAAAATAAACAAACTAATGATAACGGAGGGTATTATGAACGAAAACATTTTAGTAGTCGATGATGAACAACCTTTAGCTAATCTTATAGAAGTATATTTAACTAACGAGGGCTATAACGTATTTAAATGTTATAATGGAAAAGACGCTTTAGAAACATTATCTGATAAGAAAATAGATCTTGCTATTTTAGATGTAATGCTTCCTGATATTGATGGCTTCGCTATCTGTGGGGAGATTAGAAAACATTATACTTTTCCAGTTATAATGTTAACTGCAAAGACCTCTGATATGGATAAAATAGCTGGTCTTACTATAGGCGCAGATGACTATATTACCAAACCTTTTAACTCACTAGAATTGGTAGCTAGAGTTAAGGCTCAGCTTAGACGTTTTACTAGATATAATGATGGTTCATCTTCTAAGCATGATGATTCAGAACGAATAGATTTTAATGGTCTTGTAATTGATAAGGTTACACACGAGTGCTTTTTGTATGATAATCCATTAACCCTTACACCAATAGAATTTGATATTTTATGGTTATTAGCTTCTAACCGTGGAAAAGTTATTTCCTCTGAAGAATTATTTGAAAAGATTTGGGGAGAGAAATTCCTAGATTCTAATAACACAGTAATGGTTCATATTAGACGTATTCGTGAAAAGATGAATGAACCTTCAAGAAACCCTAAGTTTATAAAAACTGTTTGGGGGGTAGGCTATAAAATTGAAAAATAAATATTCTTATTTTATACTTAAAATTACCTTAAAAATGCTTATAGGCGTTTTAATAGCTGCTATAATAGTATTATCTGCGCTATATCTTCATTCAACTGTATTTGCTTGGGATTTGGCAATGTTCCTTAAGGATATTGGCATATACACTGCCTTTATAAATAATAAGACTCTACTTATATGTTTATTGTTTAGTATGATTGTAATTATATCCTTTTTCATTATAATACTAAAATTTTCAAAATATTTGCAGAGTATTAATAACGCTGTTGAAAAGATCTTTTTAGAAGATACAAATAGAATAATTCTTCCTGATGAATTAATTGAAATAGAAGATCAACTTAATTCTATAAACAAGAAAATTAGGGAGAAAACTTTAGAGGCCAAAGAAAGTGAACAAGGAAAAAATGATTTAATTGTATATCTAGCTCACGACCTTAAAACACCTCTAGCTTCGGTAATCGGATACTTGAATCTCCTAGCTGAAACTCCCGATATATCTACTGAAACTAGAGCTGAATATGTGAACATTACCCTTGATAGAGCATTACGCCTAGAGAATTTAATTAATGAATTATTTGATATTACTAAATTCAATCTTCATGATATAGAACTAGAATTATTCCAATTAAATGTTTCTATGATGCTTAGACAATTAATTGATGAATTCTATCCATTATTAAATGAGAAAAATCTTACATTAGTTGATACTATTGATTCTAATCTAGTTGTAAATGGTGATAGTGACAAATTAGCTAGAGTATTCGATAACTTACTTAAAAATGCTATTATTTATAGTGAACCTAATACTACTTTAACTATTTCTGCAACTAGTTCGGAAGATGATAAGGATATTGCAATCAGCTTTAATAACCAAGGAAATCCTATTCCTTCTGATAAACTTAATATTATATTTGAGAAATTCTATCGTGTTGACTCTTCTCGTTCTTCTCAAACTGGTGGCTCTGGATTAGGACTAGCTGTAGCTAAGGAAATTATTAAATTACATAGTGGTAAAATCGCTGCTACTAGCGATAATATCTCCACTACTTTTACTGTTAATCTTCCAAAGATAGCTCAATAAATGACAAGCAAAAAGGATGCATTTCGCATCCTTTTTTGCTTATATTCTCTTTCTTAAAGCTTTTCCAAGCTCCTTTAGCTCGTCCTCGTTTGACTCTTGTGGACTCCAACTAATATTAGTATCATCATCTTTATATCTAGGAATAAAATGCATATGAAAATGATTTACTGTTTGTCCTGCTGCCTCTCCATTATTTTGAAGTACATTCATTCCATCGCATCCAAGCTCATCTTTCATTGCCCTTGCTATTGCTGTTCCTAATGCAAATATCTTACTTGCAGTATCTGCATCCATATCATAAATGTTATCATAATGATCTTTAGTAATAATTAACGCATGTCCCTTTGACGCTGGAGCTATATCTAAAATCACTCTTAGGTCACTGTTTTCGTATATTGTAGCTGATGGAATATCTCCATTGGCTATTTTACAAAATATACAATCGTCTCTTTTCATAATAGACTCCTCCTTAGTTTATACATCTACATTATAAACTAAAATACAAGAAATTTCAATTTTTATGCCTTATACCCTCTGTTTGTACTTACCATAGGGTCCAAACTATCGTTTAAATGTCCCTTTCCATATGTAAGTCCAGAGTATACCTGATGAGTATTTTCCATTAAGGAGTTACTATCATCTTGCTTTGATAATTCTTCAAATGCCTTTTTTAAAATATTAATTATATTAACTATTTTATTTAATTCACTTATATCTTTCTTTATACGTGACTCTATTAACATTTTATTTATAAAAATATATATAGTCATAATGTCTCTACTTACATCGTCAATTACATCTAGCATATTTATTAATTCGCTTTGAACTTTTCTAGCTCTTTCTAGCTTGTCATCAAAATCATCTATATTACCTTGATTATAACTATCAATTGCTTCTTCAATAAAATCTATTAACATATCTTGACTTATTACCACCAATGAAGATATATTTGCTTGTGTAATTCTAAATGTATACTCATTAATCTTATCTTTTATCATAATTAACCATTTCCTTTCGCCTATATACTTTCATTAATAATTATTGAAGTAATTGTAATAAGCTTTCAGGTCTTGCATTTGCTTTTGAAAGCATCTCTATAGAGGCTTGAGATAATACATTGTATTGAGTATATGTTGCCATCTCCTCTGCCATATCTGTATCTGTTATTCTAGATATAGCACTAGTAAGATTCTCTTCTGTTACATCCAAATTCTCCATTGTATGCTCTAGTCTATTTTGATATGCTCCTATTTTTGAACGAATTTCTGATATTTTCTTTACTGCTGTATCAATTAAGTCAACTGCTTTTGATGCTAATTCATGGGTACTTATATTCACCCTATCTACACCTAATGTTTCTGCAGTTACTTTTGGTAGTGTTACATCTAAAGTCTGGCCTTCATCTGCTCCTATTTGAAGCACTAAAGCACCTGCACTAAGAACTGTAAGAGTTGTCTGAACTCCTGTTGTTACTTTATTAGGATCTATGCTAACTTTCATTTCAAAACCATCTCTATCTGTAATTACTATACTGTTACCATTAGCTGTTATAGTTGCTGTATCTGTATAATCTGTACCAGTATCAATTGATACCTCTGCATTTGTTCCTATAGTTTTTACATCACTAACTCCTAACATTGAACTTAATGCTGAATTGCTACATGATAAATCTATTCTCTCTGAAGCTCCTGCATATTTACTTCTTACTGATAACGATAGAGCTTGATCAATAGTTGTACTTGTTGCACCACCATCATTTGTTGGATACAATTCAAGATCAACCTTGTCAAAAGCATCTCTTAACTTCTCATATGCTTCTCCTATTGTATCTCCTACATTAACTGATACTGTTACACCATTAATTGTAAATGTACCCTCTTGTCCTGATATAATCTTAGTAGTGCTAGTTCCTGCAATAATACTACCATTATATTCTGCTGGAGTTCCAACACTTGTTATCTCTATGCCATATTTACCACTATTAACTCCATCAGTAACAGACAATACAGATAATCCTTTATCGTCTGAGTAGCATCTTCTATCTGACTCGCCATTTAATAAACTTCTTCCATTAAATTGAGTATTTTTTGATATTTGATCTATCTCTTTTCTTAACTCTTCTATTTCATTATTAATTGCTTCTATATCATCATCACCGTATGTCTCATTTGCTGCCTTAACAGTAAGCTCTCTCATACGTTTTAATATGTTTTGTATCTCATTAACTGCACCTTCTGCTGTCTGAACTAAAGATACTCCATCTCCTGCATTGTTATTAGCTCTTGATAGCCCTCTTATCTGAGTCTGCATCTTCTGTGATATTGCCATTCCAGCGGCATCATCAGAAGCTTTATTTATCTTATATCCTGATGATAACTTTGAAATAGAATTTGATAAGTTACCCTCTATTGTTTTCAAATGATTATTTGCATTAAGTGCTAAAGCGTTATGATTTATTCTCATGTAATTCACTCCATTCTAAAATATATAAGGTCAAATTATTCTATAATAAATATGGGTTAACAACTCTTCTAGTATTATAGACTTTTAATTATTCCTACTAAACATTTGGCTACTCGATATAGTTGAGCAGTAGATGCACCACCTTCCATAGCCTGTGCTTCTATCTTACTGCCTATTGATATATTATCTACTTCTATATCAAGGTCTTCCATGACCCTATATATATATGGCATATTACTTCTCAATATATCATTACCAATGACGTTATCAGAAGTAATATAACCATTTATAACATTATTGCTTACATTGATGTCTGCTGTAATATTACCTAGCGTATCACTTTTCATAGATGCTACAATATTACCTCTTACATTTTCATCCTTTACTACTATAAGATTGATTACATTTAACTGTCCATCAATATTTACTGGAATCTGATATTGCTTAGATTCACTTGCCTTATTCAAAATGTTAAATCCTGCATTTATTAACTTGAGGCTTGATATATCTTCTGATCGTATATGACCTATAAGTTCTTTTCCATGTACCAAATCAGAAATATTTGCTTGTATTCTACTGTTAGCTTTAGATATGTCATCAAAGCCTTCTGTATCTTCTAGTATAGAATCTATTGTATTTACATATTGCTCATCTTCTTGATTATCAAGTAATCTTCTGGCCTTCTCATAAATACTTCCTTTTTGATTAAACACTATATCTGCTGCCAAAATATTATTAAATGTTGTTGGCATGTCATAAGCTTCTAGTTGCTGTATAACTTCTTTATCAATAGCCTTAAATTGTTCTAATATGTCTTGTTCATATTGATAATCATTAATATCACTATTCTCTGTATCTGGCAGATTATTAATGTTATCATATAATGTTTCAATTGACATATTTTCTATATCGGCATTTTTATTTATTTCCCTTAATGTTTCTGGTGTAATTCTTTCTAATATATTCTTAGTAAGATGCTTATTAAAGCCTACTGCTATTTGTTCAGATATAGAATTATCCATGTTATTAGATTCTTCTAATCCACCAAAATTATCATCAATATTTACATCTAAGCCTGTGTGTCTACCACTTCTATGTGCAGATAACAGATTATTCATTGTTATATCCCTACCACTATTTACTAAGTATCCTACGTCTTTTCCATCGGACTTCGAAATCTTATCAAGTAATCTATATATTCCTATAAAACTTGCTCTCTCTTCTTCAGATATTTCATTATTTTTCTCAAGTTTATATAAGAATCTTGAATATCTATCTTCATCAGTAATTCCTATTTCTTCACTTATAGCTTCAAGCTGATTGTTAAGCTCTTCTATAGGTGTATCAAGAGGATTAATTCCTTCTCTAATTAAAGATAATGCTGTAACAGGATTCATGTTTTCTAATAAAGTATTAACCTGTAAATCTGCCACTTTAATCTGCATTATGCTCTCTTCATTAATTTCCATCTGATTATATGCTAATATTCTTACTGCTCTTTGATTTTCATTATTAACTTCTAATCCTAGCCCTTCAATAATGCTATCTACATTTCTAAATGCTTTCTTTATGGAATCCCCCATATCACCTCTAGGCTTTGTCATCATTGTTTCATAAGCATCTTCTGCAATGTTTAATTTATCTACATTGCCTCTAGCATGTAAGGTATTGATTGTAACCTGACCTTGCTTAATAACTGCTCCTAATGAATAATTAGGCATGTATGGTAATTCATTTACTTTCTGATTAGTTTCTTTATAAAGCTCTATGTTATCATCGCTAATTTCTATATCCATAGCTGAAAACATTTCTTGGTAGCTTTCTTTTTCTAATTCTATAAGCTTATCTACTACTTCTTTTAAAGGTCTTGTGTCTATATTAATATCACTATCTAATAAACGTATACTTGCCTCACTTGTCATCATCAATCGAATCTCTTCCAATTGACGTTTTGCTTGAATATATTGATTACCTTCTGTTATATCTTCAAGACTTCCCATATTTATTGCTGGCATTTCTTTCGCTTTAATAATATTAACTAGGTTCTCAGGTCTTATAGAATTAATAGTTTTGGCTATGTCTATGGTTGTTATATTCTCTATATCTGCTACTAATTTATCTGCTCTTTTGCTAATATCCTCATAATATATATTAGCTTTTGCTGGATCTGCACCATTATCTACAAGCGTCTGTATATTATCATCTACTAACTCTTCATCTATTCCGTTGGTATTAATGTTATTTATTGCATTGTATTGTCTTAATGTGTCTACATTAAATGGTAGTTCATTGGCTATCATCCATTTTGCTGCATTATAGTTTGTGTCATTAATCTCTAATCCTGCTTGTAAAATAATATCTTCTATCTGTGGTAGCATCTCTTTCCATGCTTCATCAGATATATTTTGATTATGACTTCCTTCTCTTGCACTATAATGGGATTTATAGAGATTTTCTAAATTTAACTCCATATCATTTTTAATTATATATAATGCTTGATTGTCATCTATTATAGGGGTATTATCTTCCTGTTTAATTGTATCCATTAGCATAGTAACATCTAGACTTCTACTATCTGTAACCTGTACATTTCTATCATACTTATCTTCATTGGAAGTTGCCTTACTCATATATTCTGCAATGTTAGCTTGATGATCTGAACTTCTCATAGACGTTAATATTCCCGCTAATTCTGATAAACTAGTATTATTAACATCAATTTGCATCTTTTTAAGCATAGCTACTTCTTCTGGTGAAAGATTAGATGCTATTTCTCGCTCTTTTTCTTTTCTAACCTCTTCATCACTTGCCTTCTCAGCTTTTTCTTCTAAATATTTATCAAATTGCTCTCTATTTTTAGATATTTTAGTATTAGTTGCTGGAACACTATGTCCTTGTTGCTTATTATCTGCAACAGCTTCTTTAGGTTGTTCTTTGGCATTGACAGCTACATTTGTATTTATAACATCAACTATATTTGATTTGTTTGCTTGTATATTGGAATGTATAGAACTAGTAGTCATTGACACTGTCATCACCTTCTCTTTCTAGATTAATTCTTTTGCGTATTATATTTATCGGTATAAGTCCTTTAAAACATAATAATAAAAAATGCCCCACTTGAAAGTGAGACATTTTTATAGAATATTTATTTTTACGTAATTTTAATACATTAAACCCTAATATATTCACATATAATATTTCTTGAATTATATACCAAAAAAAGGTACAATACCTTTAGGTATTAACACACAAACGGAGGGATTACTATGGAATCTAAAGCAGTGAAAGTATATTCACAATTTAATAACACTTTATCTATGAAAGTTATTCCAGGACACTTTGCAACAAACCATTCTCATATTAATTATTATATTGATATGACTACAATTAAGACAAGACAAAGCATGGCTTTGGCAACAGCTAAGTCATTTGTTAGCGATTATGTTCATAATACAGTTATTGATACAATTGTATGTATGGATGGAACAGAGGTTATTGGCGCATATTTAGCAGAAGAATTAACTGCTGCTGGTTTTATGTCTATGAATCAACATAATACAATGTATATTGTTTCTCCTGAATTGAATTCTAATGGCCAAATGATTTTTAGAGACAATCTCCAACCTGCAATTAAGAATAAACATGTTCTATTATTATTAGCAACTGCTACAACAGGTAGAACTGTAGAACGTAGCCTTGAGTGTATTGAATACTATGGTGGTGTAGTTAGTGGAATATCAGCAATCTTCTCTGCTGCTGAAAATATAGCAAATCATCCTATTAATTCAATATTTAAGACTTCTGATCTTCCAGAATACAACACTTATTCTTCTAGCGATTGTCCTTTCTGTAAGGCAGGAAATAAAATTGATGCTATTGTAAATAGTTATGGATATTCGGTACTATAAATAACTATTCATATATGAATAACTAAAAGAACCTTGATTGGCAATGTCATTCTTAACTAAACGACTTTGCCAACCAAGGTTCTTTTTATGTTATTATATTCTATTTAATTGGCTACAAACTTTCCTACCTAGTAATTATTGAATAAGAAACAATTAACGGTAGTACTTATTGTACTACCGTCATCCATTCTAAGAAACTCTCTATAAACATTATTATTGATACAAAACTTAATACATATAATGTTATTCCCTTTGCAAACTTTCCTATTTGGTTAATATAATTGTTTTTTGTCATAATATTTACCTCCCGTATTCTTTATATATAGAGGTTATCATCTTCATGTGACAGACTATGACACGTTTTTATATTTTTTAAAAAGATTTATTTATAAATGGATTTGCCATGTGAATATATGTTATATCTTCTTCACTGTCATAGGTTATTGCTATATTTACATTTACTTTTTCACCCATTTGATATACAAAATTATCATCATTTTTGGTATATCCATATACATTATAAGTATTCTCCATGGTTGAACTTACTACTTCCTCTGCATTCATTGCCTTTAGTAATTTGTTAACCATTTCTACTTTTTTACTGTCTGTTAATTCACCATTAATGCTTCCTTTTAGACATGTATTTGTTGTATTATCTATTCCTATGTTTTTATAAATACTATTTATATTCTCTTTGATTTTTCCTGCACTATTTATATCATTAAACAGCTCAACGCTTATTAGTATATATTGTTCTTGATCTGTTACAGATATTTCATCTCCAATACCTGATGTTACTATTTGTATTGTTGTATTTCCGTATTTGCCTTCTTTCCTTAGCACACTTTTTTCATAACCTTGTATACTTGTATTCTCTATTGTATAATCCTCTGTAATCCCTAATTCCTTTGCTAGATTAACTAACATGTTTTCTTTGGTTTCCTGGCTTAAGTACATTTTCCCAAATAATCCATAAGCATCTATGGTACTATTTATTGGTACACTATTAGAAATATTAAATGCTTCTACTATTTCATCTTCCTTTTTAGCTGTTTTGTTCACGATAATCTGAATAGATACAATTGCCCATAACAATGCAATTATATATATTTTCCCTTTTTTACTCATAAAAAATGCCTCCAATCATAGAAATAAATATTACTTTAATTCTATTATTGACGGCACTTTTATTACTTAATCATTTTTTACACAATATATTACATCATTTCCATCCTGTTGATGGTTTGTTGATGGAACATTAGGCATTTGGTTAGGTGCTTGTTGCATTTGGTTAGGTCTTGGCTGTACTGGCTGAATTACCCTTCTCTCAACCATCTTCATTGAATATACTACTCTTGTATCACTAAGCATATCGTGAAAACCTCTTTTTTCCGAATCAATTGCTAGTACAATATACCCTATACATAATAGAGATGATAGAAATCTTCCTATAGTTTCTCTATACACTATATTCATAAACGTCCATTCATCATTAACATTTTCTACTCTAAGTTTAAATAGGTATTTTCCTAGAGTTGTATGTGTATAATATGTTGTAAGTATAAAATACATTACTACTATTATATATCCTATTACATCTATTACCGAATGATGAAATACAAAATTCTCTGTTAATATACTTTCGCTACCCATATTTGAAATCATATTCAAAGGAAATCTGATAATCATGGCTATGCATCCAGCAACTATTGAGTCTACCCAAAATGCAATAAGTCTTACAAAAAAACCTGCATATATTTCTTTATTGTCCTGTGTATACATACATTGGCACCCCGCTTCCTAATTCATTCATTAATTCCTGAATTACTTGCATATCTGTTTTTGGTTGAGAGTCCTCTATTTTTCCAAAGATTGTTGAGAAATATGATTCTTCATAACTATTTGGATAATATATTGTTGTGCTATCACCTACTTGCTCTTGAACATAATCCATAAATTCTTCATATCCTTTAATACCATCTATAAGATTACTATCTACGGCTTGTGCTGCTGTATATATTCTTCCGTCAGCAAGTTTTTTCATATCATTAATATTCATTCCTCTTCCTGCTGCCGCTATGCTTACAAATTGCTCATATGATTCATCTACTAAACTTTGATATATACTTCTTTGCTCTGCTGACATTTCTTGTCCAGCATGTCCCATTGCCTTGTTATCTCCACTTACTATATTTATCTCTTCTATACCGATTTTATCATATAACTCAGCCATGTTATAAGTTGATATAATTACTCCTATTGAACCGGTCCAGCTATTTCTATTTGCATACATCTCGTCTGATGCTGATGCTATATAATATCCACCTGAGCAACACATACTCTCCATGTAAGACCATATTGGACGACCTGTTTTCTCTTTGTATTCCATTAATTTTAAATACAACTCATCACTTTCATATACAGTTCCACCTGGTGTATCAAGAGTTAATATAATACCTACATTATTTTCTGTATCAATTAAGTCGTCTACAAATTCCATTATTGCACTATGGTCATACCCCTCAGTATTTCCAAAAAAGTCTATACTTTCTGGTGTTGCTTGTATAGTTCCCGAAACATCAATAACTGCCACGAAGTCTTCTGCATAAGGCATGTTATAACTCATACTTCCTGCATCAAATACAGATGTTGTTGCTTTCTTAGCCATTCCTGAAATAGTGTTTGTTGTTACACTTATAATTCCTACTGTTACAAATATAACTGCAGCAATTACTAATCCCATTACTTGTTTTTTATTCATTAATATTCTCCTCCTTAAACTTACAAGAGTGCTACATTAAAACTATAGCACTCTTATAATTATACGATATTATTTTATTTTTTCATATACTTAAATTATGTTTTTCGTTTACAATTTTCTTACGAATCACAGTAATTTGTATTTATATACTCTTATTGAGTTAAGTACAGCCAATAATGCAACTCCTACATCTGCAAATACCGCCATCCACATTGAAGACATTCCACATACAACTAGAAGCAATACTAATACTTTAACACCTAATGCAAATATTATATTTTCTGTTACTATCTGTCTTGTAAACTTAGATATTTTTATTGCATCTGCTATTTTAGATATTTCATCAGTCATAAGTACAATATCTGCTGCTTCAATTGCTGCGTCTTGACCAACTCCACCCATTGCAATGCCTACATCTGCTCTTGCAAGTACAGGTGCATCATTTATTCCATCACCTACAAATGCTAATTTTGTATCTGCATTTTCTTCATATATAACTTCTATCTTACTTAATTTATCTTGTGGTAGTAACTGTCCATATGCATGAGTTATTCCTAATTCTTCTGCTACCTCTTCTACTAATTCTATGCTATCTCCTGATAATAAAACAGTATCTTCAACACCTGCTTTTCTAAGATTATCAATACCTATTTTACTAGAATCTTTAATCTTATCTGATATACAAATGTATCCTGCAAAATCCTCATTTATTGCTACATATACTACTGTTGTTGCTGTATTTGCTTTGTTATATTGAATATTGTATTTATCCATTAACTTATCATTACCAGCTAATATTGTTGCTTCCTTAAGACTAGCAACTATACCATATCCTGATATTTCTTCATATGATATTATGTTGTTTTCATCAATATTACCTGTATTTGCATTTAATATTGACTTTGCTATAGGATGATTTGTCTTATATTCTGCATATGCTGCTGATAATAATAACTCCTCTTCAGTTACATTTTTATTAGGAACAATTTTTGTAACTTCAAATATACCATGTGTTAGAGTTCCTGTTTTATCAAATGCTACTGTTTTAATATCAGCAAGTGCTTCTAGATAATTACCACCCTTAACTAATATTCCATTCTTGGATGCAACTCCAATACCACCAAAGAATCCTAACGGAACAGATATTACTAATGCACAAGGGCATGATACTACTAAAAATGATAATGCCTTATATATATATCCTGTAAATTCATAACTTCCTGTTACTATAGGTGGTAGAACTGCAATTCCTATTGCCATAAATACTACTATAGGTGTATATACTCTTGCAAATTTTGTTATAAATTGCTCTGTGTGAGATTTCTTATCAGAGGCATTTTCAACCATTTCCATTATTCTTGAAACTGTTGAATCTGCGAACTTCTTAGTTACTTGTATTCTTATTAATCCTGTTTTGTTAATAGCACCACTGTATATTGTATCCCCTTCAAATACGTCTTGGGGTTTTGATTCTCCTGTTATTGCTGATGTATCTAAGCTTGTTGAACCTTCTATTAAAGTTCCATCTAGAGGAACTCTTTCTCCTGCCTTAACTTCTATTATATCTCCGACCTTAACCTTATTAGGATTAACTGTGTTTATCTCTCCATCTTCTGCTACTAGGTTGGCATACTCAGGTTTAATATTTACAAGGGCTTTTATTGAATGTCTAGCTTGGTCAACTGCCTTATCTTGAAAATATTCTCCTACTTTATAGAACAACATAACTGCTACTGCTTCTGGATATTCACCTATTGCTAATGCTCCTATAGTCGCTATAGACATTAAGAAGAATTCATCGAATACTTGACCTTTTAATATATTTTTAATGGATTTAAATAATACATCATATCCAACGAGTAAATATGCTACAACAAATGCTCCAATTTCTATATATTTATTTATATCATAGAAATATCTAACTGCCACTATTGCTATTAATACTACTACACCTATACACAATAATGTTATAGATAAGTTGCTAGTTTCTCCATGTTCATGACCTTCGTGTTTGTTGAGTGTTTTCTGATTATCCTTGTGGTCATGATTGTTATCTTCATTTTCGTGGTGATGATGGTCATCATGGTCGTCCCCACAATACTCTCCATGCTCATGTTCTTCATCATGGTCGTGTTCACAACATTCCCCGTGATGATGGTCTTCATTGTGATTACATTTACATTCTTCTCCGTGATGGTGACTATGCTCATCTTCCTCATAATCATCTTCTAAAGATGCCTTATATTCTTCATACGGAATAAGTTTAATGTTATCTTCAATAACATTCATTCTCTTTACTGCTTCTTCTATAATATTATCAAGTTCTTGTTCATTATTAACATCAAGTATTAATTTCTTATTTACAAAACTTACTGTAGCCTCTACTACTCCTGAAATCTTTCCTACTTGTGTTTCCATCTTGGCTGCACAATTAGGACATCCTAATCCCTCTATATAATACTGTCTTTCCATATTGATGCCTCCTATTCCTTAACATGGTCCAAACCTTGTTCAAATATATGCTTAATATGATCATCATTTAATGAATAATATACTGACTTTCCTTCTTTTCTATTCTTAACTAATTTAGCATTCTTAAGCACTCTTAATTGATGAGATATTGATGATTGTGTCATATTAAGTAATAAAGATATGTCACATACACACATCTCCGACTCAAATAAAGCACATAATATCTTAACTCTTGTGGTATCTCCAAACACTTTAAAAAGTTCTGCTAAATCATATAAAGTTTCATCTTCTGGCATGTTTGCCCTTGCAAATTCTATTACATCTTGATGTACTGCATTACATTCACATATATCACTACCCATAATATCACTCCTTTTCTTTACATGAATATATGAATATCTATTCATATGTTCATAATATCACTGTTTTTTTTCTTTGTCAATTAGTATTTATAATATAAATGAGCATTAAAAAAGTCTAATTCAAGATGTGTAATCTGCCATCTAAATTAGACTTCTTTTATTAATCTATAATCTCATATTTATAAACTTCTATTGATTCTTTTGAATTCTCATCTGCTAACTCATACTCTTCTTGTTGTAAACTAACTACTTCGCTTATATTAATCTTATATACTTCTCCATAATTGGTTGACGTTCCTACAGATAATGCTACCTCTCCAGTGCTACTAACATAGCTTTCCGGAATCTCTATTACTATTATTTTTTCTGACCCTGCTTTAATTATCGGGACTTCATTTGTTGATTCATCCTTGTTGCATACTACATAATTATAATCAAATTCTGAAAATACAGTTAATTTCTCTATTTCATAATCTACATCATTATTATTGTTAACGGTTATATATAACCTATAGATTTTTGCATTGCCTTCTATCTGCTCTACACTACATTCTGTTATTAATATATTTTCTAATATTTTTTTATTCTTATTATCTCCAATAATTTTACACAAAAGATACACAGCTATAATTACTATTATTATAGCTATGAATATATATTTTATAATTTTTGTAATCTTATCTTTATTCATTCTTATATATTCCTAAATATTACTCTATTCTTTCCTAATTCTTTTCCTTCATACAAATTATTGTCTGCTGCTACAATTACATCATCTAATGTATATCCCTTTGTTATCATGGAAATACCAAATGTCATAGTAATCTTCACATCTTGCTTCTTATAAGTATACACAGTTTCATCTATCTGTTTTCTTATATTTTCTATCTTTTCTTGAGCTTGGATTTCATTTACATCTTCCATTAAGATAAGAAATTCTTCTCCACCCCATCTACTACACTCGCTATCTTCATCCATACCTTTGGATATAATATCGGCGATCATTATAATTACTTCATCCCCACAGTCATGACCATATGTATCATTTACATTTTTGAAATTATCAATATCACCAATGACAATAAAGTATACATCTCCCTCTTCTTCATATAATTTGTGGGCATCTTTCAAATATGTTCCCATGCTTCTTCTATTCATAATTCCTGTTAGGGCATCACTTGAAGCAATCTTGGTTAACAATTCATTCTTCTCTTCTAATTCTTTCTGTCCCCTATATATCTCATTAACAAATATTATTGTGCTAATAAGTATTATGGAACAAGTAATTACACCATTATATATGTATATAAGTTTTTCCATGCGAAAGTCAGTAATGGGTGATATAGGTGCTTTCTTATATGCCATAATTCTGATTGCAAAAAATGCTATTATTGCTAATATACTATTTACATAAGCTTCATAACCTTTCTTACTTGATATATAAAATATATAGAAAGACACTGGTATCATAGCTATAATATATAGTGCAAATCCTGTACTCCATCCTACTACTGCTACTGAAACAATAGAATGTAATATCATCTCACTATAAGCAATTCTCATATTTAACTTAATTGTAGATGTTTTAAGAATTCCTATAGAAAGCAAATATATTATTACACTACATGCATTAAATATAAATAGCGGTTTTATTTCTAATACATAAAATGTATTACACAGCAGAAGATGTATAGCTACACATAAAATTCCCGCTCCCCTAAACAGTCTTGTAAGTCTCTCTATTCTTTCTTCTTTTAATTTCTCTATGCGATTTTCTTCCATAAATTTTACCCCTAACCCCTATGTGTGCGCTAACATAAAATATTCTTTTATTACATTTTATCCCTTCTATATAAATAACATATAAATCTTCTCAAAAACTTTACATTTAAAATATTTTACCATATTTTTGGCTGAATTACTATGAAAAACATTCACATTGCAACAAGTTGCTCCCTTTAATTTAAATACATTAAGTTGCTTCTATTTACTATAAAATCAACTTAAAAGAAGCCTCCAAATATATTTGGAAGCCCCTTAAGTATAGAAACTATTATTTTTTATTATTATTGTATACATATAATAGAATAATCTCCCTCTGCATGTGGCATATCTATTATGATGCAAACTTTTTCGTCTTCTGAGATATAAAACTTTTGATTATTCTTATCGATTGAAACATTTTCAAAGTTATTACGAATTATACTTAAGATTTCGTCTGAAGAATGAGCTTTAAGTCCGCCATATATCACTTCATATTCATTATTTGTAATATAGCTTTCCAAATCCTCATATGACTCAATAAAATCTGACAGCGCAAGTTTTTCTCCTGTATCCAAATTAACCGTTACAGCATGATATGTATCTGTTGGATAAGCTGTCTCTGCAACATATACATATCCATTAAATACGATACTTAGTAGTTCACTTCCTTGATTTTTGACATCATATTTATTTATTCTAATGAAGCGTTTTCACATTTTCCAAGTATATTTTTAATCATTTTATTTGTAGTTAAATTGATATTAAGTGCTTGCAGTCTTGATATCCACCCCTTAACTACAAATCCATCTTCTTTATAGTTAAGCTCTATATTATTAAACAAGTCGATTAAAAACTCTAACATTATAATTCTAAATGTTTCTAATTCTACTAATTCAGATCCAGTTAAAAACAGAAAAACAATGTTTTTCTCTTTCCAAAATCTATTATCCCAAGAAATTTCAATTGCGTCCCTGTTTCTTCTAAAGAAAGTGCTTGATATAACAGATTCTGAGACCGCTCTCCAAGAATGTCTAAAAATCCAGTTGCGCTCAGAAGAATACCACAAATATTCTTCAATCTCATCGTCTGTTTCAAATTCATTTGCTGAATTAATAAGTTCCAATAAATTTTCTCCATCAACAGGCATAGGATATGGGTCATATCCTAAAACATTAGATAAATTCTCACATAGCCAATCTATGACATGAAATAAAACACCATTAAAATCAAATTCTTCACCGTTCAAAGAATACCTACAAATATTTTTGTTTTTTACGTACACTGCCATTGTACCTTGCAGTTGATCCCAAAGCTTTTCACTCTCCTTTTCAATTGGAAACAACTCATATTCAATAGCAAAATCGTTTTTATTTCCTATTATTCTCATTTTGTTCACTCTCCTTAATTATTTTTAATCAATTTATTATATTGAGATTTTGTAATTAATCCGTCTGTTTTCATTTGTCTAAGAACATCTGTTGGAACCTCAATTGATGGATTCTGTACTTCATAAGCATGATACCCTCCTTGACCATCTGGTTGAAATTTTACTATTTTCCCGTTTTCAATATTATATAGTTGTTTTGTATTAGAGCTACTATATGCATTATTTAATGATTTTTGTCCTGCGCTTTGATTATTATAGAAAGGATCTGGACTTGCATCTCCATTTTGTGTTGCTTTATGTTTGCCATCATTAGGAGCAAGCTTCCTATCCTGTGGATAATTAGCATTATGCACCAAAACACCAATATTCCCAACATGATATGTATGGAAATCTTCTACTTGGAGATTATACACTGTTACAGGATTTTCTACAAATTCAATTTTAATATCTTCTACTATTAAAATATCACCATTTAAATCAATAACCTTATTTCCAACTTGAAGTTGTCCCGCATTCACAAATCCTTTACTTTTAACGTAAAACGGGTGATCTTCAGTGGTTGAAATTAATTCATCATTAATTGTTAAGTGCACAAGTTTTGATACTTCACGTATATAAGTTTCCACTACTACCTTATCAGCAACTTCAAAAGTTTCTTCATTTGTTGAAATTACTTTATCTCCTGCTTTGATATTTTCAATAGCAACTAATCCTACCATAGTTAAAATCATTGTCCCAGCAACAAAGCAGGAAGGATTCTTCATTCCTTCAGCAAAACCACCAGTGAAAACTGCTATAGTACTAACCCCGATTTGAAATGCGTTATATAATTTGTTTGAGTGAAGTTTTGTATTAAACGCAGTTAAAAAATTATCCTGTCCAAAGAACAAGCCTGCTCCCCATGAAAGTAAATCAAATCCACCCATACCCATAGATGTCAGCCCAGATATCTTTGCGATGTGTGGTATTATTTTTGCTACATCACCTAATTTCTTTAATACTTCACAAGAACTACCGAGTAACTTACCAGCACCACCCAGTCCACCAAACAATGCACCAGTCAGAGCTCCCGAAAATGCACCATTTTCAAAACCTTCCAAGATTGAACCACCAGCAGCCCAGCTTGAAATTCCGCCCATTATCCCTCCTGTAATAGCTCCTATCAGGAGTCCTTTACAGGCTCCTACTAATATGGTTAGTAATGGACCTAATGCTGCTCCCGCTGTGCAAATTATTACAACAATTGCTACAACTACTAGTACTATCACTACGATTAGTTTCCAGTGCTCTTTACACCACTCGCCAACTTTCTTAAAACCATCTTTGATTTTTTCCCACTTACTTTTTTCGCACTCTGGCTTTAAGTAGTTGTATTTGTCATAGAAATTGTCTTTGCGTTTCTTAACAACATCAGCTACATTGCCATCAATACGAACCACGTCTGCTGTTAGATTCTCCATGTTTTGATTTAACGTATCAAGGGAAGCAATTTTTTGTTCTTGTGTCTGAGTCGATGTCTGTATAGAACTCATTACATCATCCAAATTACATACACTTTTATTAATCGTTAAAGTCTTAGTTTTAAGTGCTGATAGTTCTGATTTATAATCAGTTACAGCTTGTTTAACACCTTTTATCAAACTTGGCATCTGATTAACTTTATTAGCATATAACGATATGGTTGCCATAATTTCCTATCCCCCTCCACGTCTGATTACTTCTATATGAACAAATCAAACTTTCTTATTTTAAAAACCTTTATTCCCTCAAATTATAGCAAATATGACAAAAATAGTCAATAATATTTCTAATATTTACCATAATGTATTTAATGTTGTGTCTGTACTGTAACTATTATTTTTGAATGCTTTTAAGTTTATTGAAAATTTTTGATTTAAGATTTGATTATAGATTATTTAAAAACGAGGAGACTAATTATCCCCTCGTTAAAATATAAAAGTTTAATGTTTAAGATTAAGTCTTACCATTGATCGCTTAAGAGCCATCTCTGCTCTTTGCATATCTTGAGTTGAACCTCCACCTTGTCCATCAAGACGACGTTCCGCTCGGATTTTTGCTTCCTCAGCACGATTCTCATCTATCTCGTCTGGCCATTCTACAGATTCAGCTAATACTTTTACACTATCCTTAAGTATCTCTACAAAACCAGATAAAAGAGCTGCCTCTTTAACTACATCACCTTCATATATCTTAATTATACCTGGATCAATAATTTGTGTCATAGGTATATGCTCTGCATATACTCCTACTTCACCTTCTGTTGTAGTATACTCAACAAAATGTACATCTCCCTCATAAAATACTCTTTCAGGAGTTATAATTGTTAGTTTAAATGTTTTATTATCTGCCATATATAGTCACCTCTCGGTTACTTAACTTTTGCAAGAACATCATCAATATTACCTGCATTTAAGAAATAACTTTCAGGTATATCATCATGCTTACCTTCAATAATTTCTTTAAAGCCTTGAATAGTCTCAGAGATTGAAACATATTTTCCTTCTAATCCTGTAAACTGTCCTGCTACGAAGAATGGTTGAGATAGGAATCTCTGTACCTTTCTTGCACGGGCTACTACAAGTTTATCTTCTTCTGATAATTCATCCATACCAAGAATTGCAATAATATCTTGTAATTCCTTGTATCTTTGAAGAATTTCTTGCACTCCACGAGCTACGTTGTAATGTTCTTCACCTACAATACGAGGATCAAGTATTCTTGATGTTGACTCAAGAGGGTCAACTGCTGGATATATACCTAACTCAACGATTGAACGAGATAAAACTGTTGTTGCATCAAGGTGAGCAAATGTTGTTGCAGGAGCTGGATCTGTTAAATCATCGGCTGGTACATATACTGCTTGAACTGATGTAATAGAACCATTCTTTGTTGAAGTAATACGCTCTTGTAGGGCACCCATCTCAGTCTGTAATGTAGGTTGGTAACCTACGGCTGAAGGTACACGTCCAAGCAATGCTGAAACTTCTGAACCTGCTTGTGTAAATCTGAATATATTATCAATAAATAAAAGTACGTCTTTTCCACCCTTATCACGGAAATGTTCTGCCATAGTAAGTCCTGTAAGACCTACTCTCATTCTAGCTCCTGGTGGCTCATTCATTTGACCAAATACCATTGTTGTCTTATTGATAACTCCTGATTCAGTCATTTCATTATATAAATCATTTCCTTCTCTTGTTCTCTCTCCAACGCCTGTGAATACTGAATATCCACCATGCTCTGTTGCTATATTACGAATAAGTTCTTGGATAAGAACTGTTTTACCTACTCCTGCACCACCAAATAGTCCGATTTTACCACCCTTTTGATAAGGACATAACAAATCTACTACTTTGATTCCTGTCTCAAGCATTTCTGTCTCTGTTGCTTGCTCAGAGAAAGCAGGTGCTTTTCTATGAATTGGATCATACTCAACATTTTCTGGTGCTGGTTTGTTATCAATAGGATCTCCTAATACGTTGAATAAACGTCCAAGTGTATTCTCACCTACTGGAACTGTTATAGGGGCACCTGTAGCTACTGCTTCCATACCTCTAACTAATCCGTCTGTAGGACCCATTGCTATACATCTTACAGTGTCATCTCCTAAATGTTGTGATACTTCAACTACTAGCTTTTCACCACTATTAGTTGTTATATTAATCGCATCTAATATTTCAGGAAGATTGTTATCACTAAATTTTATATCAAGTACCGCACCGATTATCTGAGTGATTTTACCGATATTTTTATCTGCCATTTTTCTTGTTTCACTCCTTTTCTTAGCTGATTGCTTGTGAACCTGCTACAATCTCTGTTAACTCTTGAGTAATTGAGCCTTGTCTTGCTCTATTATACTTAAGTGACAAATCAGCTATCATATCATCTGCATTTGACGTTGCTGAATCCATCGCCTGCATACGAGCACCATTTTCACTGGCTATAGCTTCTAAAAGCGCTCCATATATAATATTGTTCATATATTTAGGAATAATTATATCAAGTGCTTCTTCTACTTCTGGTTCAAAATTCATCAAAGTATTCTTATCAGTATCTTCATCAACCTCTATGTCATCAATCTCCATAGGAAGTAATTTCATTAATTTTGGTTCATGGGTTACTGTATTTTTAAAGTTTGTATATGCTAAATATATTTCTCCTACTTCTCCGCTAGTATATGCTTTAAGAACTTTGTCGCTTATACTTATAGCATCTTTGTAAATAGGATCATTTATTATCTCTGATAAATCTTCTACAACCTTGAAGCCTTTTCTATTTAATCCCTCTAATCCTTTACGACCTATTGCATATACTTCTGCTTGGTCTGGTGTAATATTCGCACTAATAAGTTTTACAATATTATTGTTATATCCACCAGCTAATCCTCTGTTTGAAGTAATTGCAATAACTGCTTTTTTCGGATTACCGTTTGATACTAAATATGGATGTTCTACATTTGAAGTCCTAGCAAGTATGGAGCATACTGTACTATATAGTGTATCAAAATAAGGTTTACTATTTTCAGCTTTTGACTTTGCCTTTTGAAGCTTAACCGTAGCAACAAGCTTCATAGCTTTAGTAATTTGACCTGTACTTTCGATACTTTGTTTACGTCTTTTTATATCTCTCATTGAAGCCAAGACTAATCACCTCACTATTTTACAAATTCAGCTTTAAATTCAGTGATTGCTTTAACAACAACTTCTTCTAAAGACTCATCGATTTGCTTAGTTTCTCTTATTCCTTCAAATATTTCAGGATATTTTGTATCAATGTATTCAAATAATCCTTTTTCAAATTCTTCTATATCATCTGTAGGAATATCTAATAAGTATTTATTTGTTGCTGCATATATTATAATTACTTGCTTCTCTACAGCCATTGGCTTATATTGTGATTGCTTTAATACTTCTTTGATACGTTCACCTTGAGCAAGTTTTTCTTTTGTATCTGCATCTAATTCAGAACCAAATTGTGAGAACGCTGCTAACTCTCTATATTGTGCAAGCTCAACACGGATAGGTGCTGCTATTTTCTTCATAGCCTTTATCTGTGCTGCACCACCAACACGAGAAACCGATAAACCTGCATTTACCGCTGGTCTGAACCCTGCATTAAACATTTCTGTTTCAAGATATATTTGACCATCTGTAATTGATATTACATTTGTTGGTATATATGCTGATACATCTCCTGCTTGTGTTTCAATTATAGGAAGTGCTGTTAATGAACCTCCGCCAAACTCGTCTGATAATTTTGCTGCACGCTCTAATAATCTTGAGTGTAAATAGAATACATCACCTGGATATGCTTCACGTCCTGGTGGTCTCTTAAGTAATAATGATAATGTACGATATGCTGCTGCATGCTTACTTAAGTCATCATATATTACTAATACATCTTCACCATTCTCCATCCATTCTTCACCTATTGCACAACCTGAGTAAGGTGCAATATATTGAAGTGGAGCTAACTCTGATGCTGTAGAAGCTACTATAGTTGTATAATCCATTGCACCATATTCTTGCAATGTTTTAACAATATTGGCAACAGTAGATGCCTTTTGACCTATAGCTACATATATACATTTTACATTTTGACCTTTTTGGTTAATTATTGTATCAAGAGCAATTGCTGTCTTTCCTGTTTGTCTGTCACCTATGATAAGCTCACGTTGACCTCTTCCAATAGGAACCATAGCATCAATTGCTTTAATACCTGTTTGTAATGGTGTATCAACTGATTTACGAGCAATAACACCTGAAGCTACTCTTTCAATTTTTCTTGTTTTGGTTGTACTAATTGGTCCCTTGCCATCTATTGGTTGTCCAAGTGCATTTACAACTCTTCCTAACATTTGATCGCCAACTGGAACCTCTACTACTCTACCAGTAGTCTTAACAGTATCTCCCTCGTTGATGTTTTTAGAATCACCTAATAATACTGCACCTACATTATCTTCTTCTAGGTTAAGTACCATTCCATATACATC
>JAVBSN010000107.1:0-4270 GCA_031547045.1 Lachnospiraceae bacterium | reverse complement strand
ATACATAGATTTTGGTATTAATATTGATGGAGCATTTGTGCCTCAGGAAGCAGGCGTTATTTCTGTTAATTCCAAGTCTTTTAAACATGGGGATATTATGGCAACTCTTATCAAGAAAAATTGGGCATTAGAAAAGAGTATTACAAGAATGATTCGTATAGCTCATGGAATATTACCAAGTGATGAGTATAATGCTTTAAAAGGTTCCGTTGCAAGTGCTTTGTCTATTATATTTAAAAAGGCTATTAGTTCATGGGGGCCAATTATTAGAAAATATTTTGATACACAAACAGAATTTTTAGTTAGTAATTTGGATGAAATTAGATTTCTTATTGCAGGTGTTAATTTTATAAAACAAATGAAAGAAATGGGATATGATATGTGTAAACCAGAAGTAGCTACAATGCAAGAAAAGACATGTCTATTGAATAAAGCATATAATCCATTATTACCTAGAAAGATTAAAGATTTAGATATTATATCTAATGATTTTACATTTGATGATAAAGGTATGTTTTATATAGTTACAGGGCCTAATCATGGTGGAAAATCTATTTTCTTATATTCTATAGGAATTATACAAGCATTATTTCAGCTTGGATTATATGTTCCAGCACAATATGCAAAATTAAGTCCTGTAAGCAATATTCATACTCATTTTCCACAATCAGATGAAAATAATTATGGAAAAGGACGACTTGAGAGTGAATGTGCTAGATTGTCAGAAACTATAAATAAAACTGATGAATATGGATTCTTGCTTATGGATGAAGCATTTTCTAGCACAAGCGAATCAGAAGCAAGTTATATAGCACAACAGGTTCTAACTGGAATAGGAACAATTGGATGTAGAGGTATATTTGTAACTCATATTCATGAATTATCTATGAAAATTAATGATTTTAATAGATATAATGGTAATAAGAGTAAATTTGATAATTTAATAGCTAAGATGGAAAATGTAGATAGTGGAAAAAGAAGTTATATTATTGAAAGAGGAACGCCGGATGGATTAAGTTATGCTAAAGATATTGCAAAAAAATATGGATTAGAGTTAAGTAGTATCGAGAGAAAATAATTTGTGTTATAAAATAAGCGATATATAGTTGATAATTAACTATGTACCGCTTATTTTATATAATATAGAAGAAGAGAATCTTATTTTAGTAAGCCTGCTAGTTCTAATACTTTTCCAGCATCACCGTCTACTTTTAGCTTACCAGTTGTAAATGCAAGTACGGGGTCAAGTTTTCCATTGATAATCTTAATAAATACTTCTGAAGTAGTAATAAGATTTGCTTGTCTATCATTATATTCATATGGCTCAATTGATAGCTTCTGGTCTTTGATCTCTGCATAAAAGACACCGTTTTCAATATCTGTTAGTGTTACTTGAACTGCTAGGAATCCATTGTAGTTATTGCTATCAAAAGAAGCAGCTTTTTCTCTTACTGTAGATAATACGTTATTTAACTCCATAATATGACCCTCCTAATATAGATAGTTTGACAATCAAACTATATTGTATTGTAGATTATAGCATATAATAATTTGGATATCAAACTATTAAGTAAAATTTTTTGAAATGGTTAACTAAAGTAGGTAATTGCCATATAATATATTAGAAAATAAACTGTTTCTATTTACTTACATAACTTATGAGGAGGAGGTTAAAGTGTATAATTATAATAACAAAGTAAATAGTTTGATAGAGGCAGAGTATGCATATAGACATAATATATATGGAGAAGGGGTAACAGTAGCAGTATTAGATACAGGTATATATCCACATAAAGATTTTGTTGTACCTAATAATCGTATAGTTGCATTTAAAGATTGTGTATCCAGAAAATCTAATCCTTATGATAATAATGGACATGGAAGCCATATAGCTGGAATAATTGGTTCTTGTGGAAAAAATAATAGGGGAGAATATATAGGGATGGCCCCCAGATGTAACCTAGCAATTGTGAAGGTATTAGATGCTAATGGAAATGGAAAAGTATCTACAGTTATACAAGGCTTGCATTGGATTCATCAAAATTATAAGAGATATAATATAAGAATAGTAAATATTTCTATGGGAAGCTTTGATAATCATGATATTGGTGAAGATGCTTCCTTAGTTAGAATGGTAAATACTTTGTGGGATGAGGGAATAATAGTATGTGTAGCCGCTGGAAATAGAGGGCCAGAAAAATCTAGTGTAACAACTCCAGGAATAAGTAGAAAAGTTATAACTATTGGTGCAAGTGATGATTATGAAATGATTAAAGTTGACAATAGAAATGTCAAGAATTATTCTGGGAGGGGGCCTACAATATATGGCTGTATAGTAAAACCTGAAATAATAGCACCAGGTAGTAATATTTTATCTTGTGCAAATGATAAAACGGGTTATGTTATAAAAAGTGGAACATCTATGTCTACCCCTATTGTTTCTGGAGCTATTGCACTTTTATTAGAAAAGGAACCATGGTTAAGTAATAAAGCAGTGAAATTAAAACTTCATGATTCTGCTGTTGATTTAAATCTTCCAAAGAATCAACAGGGATGGGGAATGTTAAATGTTAGAAAATTACTATCGTAATAAAAATAAATCCTTTACTTATATAGTATGGGATTTATTTTTATGCGTTGATAATTATTTAATAAAATAGTAATATAATTAATGGTGTATTGTTATATACTTATAGAGATAAAAAGTTTTGAAGGGAGAAATTATGTTAGATATATTAAAGGTTATTATATTAGGAATAGTAGAGGGGATTACAGAATGGTTACCTATTAGTAGCACTGGGCATATGATTTTAGTGGATGAAGTAATTAAGCTTGGAGTTTCTAATCAGTTTATGAGTATGTTTTTAATAGTTATTCAATTGGGAGCTATTATGGCAGTTGTTGTCATGTATTGGAATACCCTTATACCTTTTAAATGTAAAGGTGGTTTAGAACTTAAAAAGGATACGTTAAATATGTGGGGAAAAATAATAGTTGCTTGTGTCCCTGCTGCAGTTATCGGTATTTTATTTGATGACAAGTTTGAAGAACTTTTCTATAATTATCAAACAGTAGCAATAATGCTTATACTAGTAGGAATAGCATTTATAATAATAGAAAATATATATAAAGATAAAGAATCTAAAGTTAAAGATATTGCAGATATTACTTATAAGGCTGCTTTAATAATAGGAGTATTTCAATTAATAGCAGCAATATTTCCAGGTACATCACGTTCAGGAGCAACAATTATAGGTGCTTTACTAATTGGAATAGCAAGACCTGTTGCTGCGGAATTTACTTTTTTCTTAGCAATACCAGTTATGTTTGGAGCCAGTTTACTTAAGGTTGTAAAGTATGTTATGGAATATGGGTTTAGTTTTTCTGAAAAAGAAGTATCAATATTGATTATTGGAATGGTTGTAGCATATGTTGTTTCAGTATTTACAATTAAGTTTCTAATGGGATATATTAAAAAGCATGACTTTAAAGTATTTGGTTGGTATAGAATTGTACTTGGAATAGTAGTGTTAGCATATTTTATTGGAAGTAATATTATATAAAATAATTATATTGACAATATATAACTATTTTTATATAATCAATTCATACTTAACACATAGGAAATATATAGATAAAATAGAACAGTTATAGGGAGAATGGGATATGAGTATAAAAGATAATAGAAATTTTAAATTTGAGACAATTCAGTTACACGCAGGTCAAGAGGAGGCTGACTCAGCAACAGACGCAAGAGTAACACCTATATATCAGACGTCATCATATGTATTTCATAATAGCCAACATGCAGCGGATAGATTTGCACTTAAGGATGCTGGAAATATATATGGAAGATTAACTAATCCTACTCAAGATGTTTTTGAACAACGCATTGCAGCATTAGAAGGTGGCGTGGCAGCATTAGCGACTTCGTCAGGAGCAGCAGCGGTTACATATGCAATACAAAATATTGCAAAGGCAGGAGATCATGTAGTTGCACAGAAAAATATATATGGTGGAAGTTATAATCTACTAGAACACACATTAAGAGAATATGGAATTAATACAACATTTGTAGATAGTGATGATTTAGATGGATTTGATAAGGCAATTAAAGATAATACTAAATTAGTGTTTGTTGAGACTTTAGGTAATCCAAATAGTGAAGTTATTGATATTGAAGCTGTTGCACAGATTACACATAGACATAATATTCCACTAATTGTTGATAATACATTTGCAACACCTTATTTAGTAAGACCTATTGAAT
>JAVBSN010000002.1:0-5136 GCA_031547045.1 Lachnospiraceae bacterium | reverse complement strand
GATATATTTAACTATTTAACTAAATATGGAGAAGAAGATATTCATATTCAAAAAGGAGAATTTGTTGGTGTAAAAGGGGAAGGTACAGAACTTTTTTTAGATAGCATTGGATTGTTAAAACCAAATATGAATATGAAATATAGTATTAACAATAAAGTGATAAAATATAATCAAAAGGAATTAAATCATCTAAAGAATAATTTTATTGGAAATGTATCTATAAAATGTAATCTTATAAGCAATCGTACAGTAATAGAAAATGTGATGTTACCATTAATATTTGAGGGTAATATGAAACAAACAACTATGGTTAATAAATGTTTAGCTATATTAGAAAATTTGGATATTATAAAATATTCTAATAAAAAAGTTATTAGCCTTACATATGCCGAAAAAATTATAGTGTTATTAGCTAGAAGTATTGTTAATAATCAAGAAATTGTAATTATTGATGATATAATAAAAAATTTAGATAGAGTTGATTTGAATTATGTATTTGGAAAACTGATAGAGTTATATAGTCATAATTATACTATTGTAGTTGACGCAAACCATGATAAAGTATGTCACTTTTGCAAAAGAATAATTTTATTGGGGGAAGGCAAAGAATGATAAAGCTGATTTTAAAAGAAATATCCGAAAAACCTTTGAAGCAAATTATATACTTTGTTGTTTCAGTAGTTTTTTGTATAAATTTAATTATTGTATGCAGTGAAGTCAAAGAAAGTTCAATAGAAAAAAAGGGACAAGTTATTTTGGAAAATGTTTTAGATATGTATTTATTTATTCCAGATGAAAATAATATATATGGTGTAAATGAACATGAAAGTGGAGAGGATAGAGAATTAGTTGATAATATTATAGCTAATAGATATAAAGATATTATTAATAATTTAGAGCAAAAATATAGTGGACAAACTATAAATTCAAGCGCATATTGGATAGATGGGAAAAATAATATAATAAGTTGCGATAATGAACTATTTAATATAATTAATATTACATATAGTAAAGGTTATGGTTTCTCTGATAATGAAAATGAAGTTATTGCAATTAAAGGTAATGCTAATATAGGCGATAAAATAAATGTAAGTAATAGTTATGGTAAGGATATTGAATATATTGTGGTTGGAGTATTAGATAGTAATGTATTTTTAAAAATAGGATATGGCTTTAATAATATTAATAACTATCTTGATATGTTTGATAAATATAACGATAGTGTGTATATTTTAAATCCAATTAATTCAATAAATATAAATAGGAAGAATGGTATTAGTGAAGAAAATATTTTGCAACCAGTATTTGTAAAATGTAATAATGAAAAAGGAATTGAATATTTGAGTCAATATGGATATATAAAGGAGCTTAGAGAATTACAAAAGAGTGAAAAAAATATAATAAGTATTAGTTTATTAATTATAAGTTTAATAATATTAGTAATAGTTATCGGAATAGACTTATGTACATATGTGAATAGTGAAATATATATATTATATAAAAATTTAGGTATGAATAATAAATCAAAAATATTATTATTAGTAGGCAAAAATATTTTAAGTATATTACTGGGGATATTTATTAGTATTTTATTGGTTGGATTTTATAAAGAAAATCTATTGTTTGAAAGACTGTTTGGGTTTATTATTATACCTATATACATTATTGTATGTACTTTTGGCATAAGCATGGTAAAAGATAAATAAAGCAATAGAAAGGGTATAATGTTATGCATTATATTGTAGGTGTATTAAATGAATATTGGAATAATTGGAGCAGGAAACATTGCATCAACATTGGCTAATACAATTAATCAAATAGAGGATGCCAATTGTTATGCCATTGCATCTAGGGATATAGCTAAAGCAAAAGAATTTGCAAACAAATATAATATACCTAATGCATATGGTTCATATGAGGAAATGTTAGCAGACAATAATATTGAATTAGTGTATATAGCAACACCGCATTCACATCATTATGAGCATATGAAGTTATGTATTGAATATGGAAAACATGTGTTATGTGAGAAAGCATTTACTATAAATAGTACTCAGGCAGAAGAAATATTTAATCTAGCAAGAGAAAAAAATGTATTAGTTACGGAGGCTATATGGACAAGGTATATGCCATCAAGAAATATTATTAATGAAGTGATAGCAAGTGGCATAATAGGTGATATAAAAACTGTTACAGCTAACTTGTCTTATAATATTTCAGATAAAGAAAGATTAATTAAGCCTGAACTAGCAGGAGGGGCATTGTTAGATGTAGGTGTATATACAATTAATTTTGCATTAATGCATATGGGAAGTAATATTTCTCAAATAAATAGTACTGTAGTTATGACGGATACAAATGTTGATGGACAACATAGTATTACAATATTATATAATGATAATAGAATGGCAGTACTCAATTCAAGCATATATGGATTATCCGATAGACAAGGTATATTCTATGGAGAGAAGGGATATATTGTAGTAGATAATGTTAATAACCCCCTTGCGCTTGATGTATATGATAATAATAGACAAGTTGTTAAACATATAGATATGCCAACACAAATATCTGGATATGAGTATCAAGTTATAGAAACAATTAAATGCATTGAAGAAGGAAGATTGGAATGTACATCTATGCCACATGATGACAGTATAGAGGTGCTTAATATAATGGACGGATTAAGAAATAGCTGGGGAATGAAATATCCAATGGAATAAAAGAGATAATAATAGTGGTGGTTATAACTTTTAGTTATAACTGCCATTATTATTATGTATTTCTGTTATAACAACATTTGTGGTATATTATTATCAGAATAATTTTTAGCAGTAAGTGCTATACAGAATGGAGGATATATATATGGGAATGACAATGACACAAAAAATATTAGCAGCTCATGCAGGTTTAGATACTGTAGTGGCAGGGCAATTAATTGAAGCAGACTTAGACTTAGTATTAGGAAATGATGTAACAACACCAGTTGCTATACATGAGATGGATAAGTTCAATACTGACAAGGTATTTGATAAAGATAAGATAGCAATGGTGCTTGATCATTTTACACCTAACAAAGATATTAAGAGTGCAGAGCATTGTAAATGCGTTAGAGAGTACGCATGTGCACAAAATATTACTAATTTCTTTGATGTAGGAGAGATGGGAATAGAGCATGCATTACTTCCTGAAAAAGGTTTAATAGTAGCAGGTGAGACTTGTATAGGTGCTGATTCACATACTTGCACATATGGAGCATTAGGAGCATTTTCAACAGGTGTTGGAAGTACTGATATGGCAGCAGGTATGGCAACAGGTAAGGCGTGGTTTAAAGTACCTTCAGCTATAAAATTTGTTCTTACAGGAAAGCAAGGAAAATGGGTAAGTGGTAAGGATGTAATACTACACATTATTGGATTGATAGGCGTTGATGGAGCTTTATACAAGTCAATGGAATTTGTTGGCGATGGTTTAGCTAACTTATCAATGGATGATAGATTTGCAATGGCAAATATGGCAATTGAGGCAGGTGCCAAAAATGGTATTTTCCCAGTTGATGATAAGACTATAGAATATATTAAAGAACATTCTACAAAAGAATATACAGTATATGAGGCAGATGAGGATGCAGAATATGATGAGACTTATACAATAGATTTATCAGCATTAGAGCCAACAGTTGCTTTCCCTCATTTACCAGAGAATACAAAACCAATGAGCGAAGTTCCAGAAATTAAGATAGACCAAGTAGTAATTGGTTCTTGTACAAATGGACGTATTGAAGACTTAAGAGTAGCAGCAAGTGTTCTTGCAGATCAAAAGGTTGCAAAGGGCATTAGAGTAATAGTAATTCCAGCAACACAAGCAATCTATTTACAAGCAATTGAAGAAGGCTTAGTTCAAACATTTATTAAGGCAGGAGCAATTGTTAGTACACCTACTTGTGGACCATGTCTTGGTGGACATATGGGAATATTAGCAGCAGGTGAGAAAGCAGTAGCAACTACTAATCGTAACTTTGTAGGACGTATGGGACACGTTGATTCAGAGATATATCTTGCAAGTCCAGCGGTAGCAGCAGCTTCAGCAATTACTGGTAAAATATCTTGCCCATGTGATTTAGGATTATAATTAAGGAGGACATATACATGAAAGCATTAGGTACAGTACACAAATATGGTGATAACGTAGATACAGACGTAATAATTCCAGCTAGATATTTGAATTCATCTGATCCAGCAGAATTAGCAAAGAAATGTATGGAAGATATAGATAAGGATTTTGTTAATAGAGTACAGGTAGGCGACATAATGGTTGCTAATAAGAATTTTGGTTGTGGTTCTTCAAGAGAGCATGCACCAATAGCTATAAAGGCAGCGGGTATTAGCTGTGTTATAGCAGAGACATTTGCAAGAATATTTTATAGAAATGCTATTAATATAGGTCTTCCTATTATTGAATGTCCAGAGGCAGCTAAGAACATTGAAGCTGGAGATCAAGTTGAAGTTGATTTTGATAGTGGTATGATATACAACAAGACAAAGGGAACTGAGTTTAAAGGTCAAGCCTTCCCTCCATTTATGCAAGAGATAATCAAAGCAGAAGGACTTATTAACTATATTAACAATAAGTAGAACGAAAAGAGGAACAACAATGAATTATAATATAGCAGTTATTAAAGGTGATGGAATTGGGCCAGAAGTTGTTGGCGAGGCAATTAAGGTACTTGATAAAGTTGGAGCAAAATTCGGTCACGAATTTAATTATGAGCAATTACTAATGGGTGGATGTTCAATTGATGCACATGGAGTGCCACTTACAGATGAGGCAGTTGCAAAAGCAAAGGCATCTGATGCAGTACTTCTTGGTTCAATAGGAGGAGATACTAATACATCACCTTGGTATAAATTAGATCCAAGTTTAAGACCAGAAGCAGGGTTGTTAAAAATAAGAAAAGAGCTTAATTTATTTGCTAATCTTCGTCCAGCATTGTTATATCCAGAACTTAAGGCAGCTTGTCCTTTAAAAGAAGAGATAGCTAATAAAGGTTTTGATATGATGATAATGAGAGAACTTACAGGAGGCCTATATTTTGGTGAACGTAAGACTATAGAAGAAAATGGTGTTAGAAAAGCT
>JAVBSN010000097.1:0-11228 GCA_031547045.1 Lachnospiraceae bacterium | reverse complement strand
ATACATCATTACCTAACAGAATAGGGAATCCTGCATCTACATATTTTATTAATTCTTCTAATTTAATAGTAGTAAGATCATTACCATTAAATGTACCATATGTATTTTCTTTAGTAAAATTTGCATAATTAGATAAGTTTTCACCCATAACAAGCTTTGTATTTCCTTGTGCATCTCTTACTGTATATACATTTCCATATGCAGATGTAACATCTACTGCTGGTTTAAACATATCAGTTGCTCCATACCGAGTTCTAATCATAAGTCCTGTATGAGTATACATACTAAATGATGTTGTACCAAAATTAGCAAAGTTTTGATATGCTCCAAAAGTTTGATACATATTTTGAGAACTACTAGTATAATTTATTAATGCTGATTTATTACCACCAATATATATTAAATCATAAGTATCACTAAGGTCTTCTTTTCTACTTATAAGTTCTTCTGTAGATACTTGAACTAACTCAATCTGATTATATGGTATTCCTGTTGCTGCTGCTATCTTAGCTTTTGATATATCAAAGTCATAATATTCTTTTCCACTAGGTATTTCATCTGCTGTAACACCTGACATAACATCTGCTGGAACAGTATAATAATCATTCTTAGAATTTGCTATATTCGTATCTATTGGATAACAAGGTTGAATCTCTAGAACTGTGAATTTCTTACCAGCTTTAGCTCCTGTACCACCATAATCTCTAAATGCACTAGCATTTATTAAATTAGCAATTGCATCAGCTTTTTCTGTATTACCTGTTATACCAACAAAATATCCATTTGATACTTTAAGTACATTAGCGTATTTTTCAACACCTTTGCCGTTTTCTGTAACTAAAAGTCCAAGTAACTTAGTAAAGTTTGTTATACTTGCATTACCACTACTTGTAGTAGCTGTTTGTCTTAAGTCACTGGCATATATAATACGTTGCTCTGAATTGTTTTTAGCTTTATTTTCAAGACGTGAATATACATCAGTTGAAATATCATTTCCACTGTAATCTCCAGGTGCTATGAACACCATGCTATAAGGAACTGTAACCTGTGTAGTATTTCCTTCATCATCTGTTACATCATATGTATAATTCAAATTATTAGCTGTAACATCTGATGCTTTTATTTCTGTTACTGCTACATCAATACTCTGTGCAAGTACAGAATCCGTAAAGGCATTATTTCTAATTGCTTCTGCAGTAATAATACTACTATAATCTTTATCATCTGGTTTTATTACTAATACTGCAAACTTGTGTTCATAATCAAAACCTGAAATTCTTGAATTATTAATCTTACCATAGGCAGAGTAATTATTATTTGCACCATTTAAGAATTTAACAAAATTCTCACTAGTCCAAGCACCAATCCAAGGTGGTGTATTTACCAAACGTCTTTGAAATAATACATTTGTACATAATTTAATTACATTAGATGTTGTTACTACACTACCACCATTAATCTCAGTAGTATCATCAATAATAATTGGCTTATCCTTACCTACTGCATATGTATGCAGAAAATTATATACTACTTCCGAAAAATCATTAGTACCAGAATATGTACTATTTGTAGGACATGCAACATATATTAAATCTGCATCGTTTAATGCTCCAACGTTGTCACCTGTTGAACCTACGCCATTATTAGCTGCCTCAATAAGTGCATTTAATGAATTAATATTATAAGTTGTAATAACTATCTTACTATTATTAATTCTAATATCTACTGAACCATCTGATTTATATGTAACTGATGTTCTATGTGCATGAAGTACCTCATCTGCAAACTTTCCACTAGTTATATAATTTTCAAGAGCTGTTCCTGTAGTTGCTACACCATTTGGAACAAATTGAACAATATTATATACATCCTTACCTGATGGCACTAAATCAGCATCATTAGCATGTTGAATAATTCTATCAATATTTGTTACATATGAATTTAACAAATCATCAACATTACTTCCTGCTTCATTAGTTACTACATCATCTACTTTTACTTCTTTACCCTTAAGAGAAAAAGAGACAATCATTGCTACTACAACCATAAGAACCACTGCTACTATTGATATTATAATCTTATTCTTATTACTTTTTAACATATTCAATCTCCCTTCCTCTTATTTTTTATCTGGTCTAGATAATACATTACTATTTCTAATCGATATCATTCCCTTAGATTTATATGTCATATTTTTATTAACGAATTCAATATTAATTCCTATAGCATTATTATTTCCTTCTGTTATCAAAGTGAATTTCTCAACACCACTACATAATAAATATTCATCTTTAATTACATCTGTTGTATTTATTTTTCCTACTGCTAACAACTTCTTTTTCTTATATTCTAGTTGTTGTACATCATTTCCTGCATACTCATCAGCCAATAACAATGTTGTAGGTTCTATTTTTAGGTATAACTTTCCGTCTTGCTTACCAACACCTGTCGGTCCAACAAAACAATACTTTGCAACATAATATCTTTCATTATCTTCATATAAAATATTAAGTGCATTTGCATCTATAGTAGCTTTTTTAATAACAGTCTTCATAGTATCTGTTGCACTATTCATATTTACAGTAGCATAGTTAACACCTTTAAATGGAACTATAGATTTACTATTAAGTGAAAATAGATATCCATTACTTGTTGCTGTCTTATATTTAAGTAATGATGTCGAATTATCAATATATAATTCTTCATCTTTATATTTACAGGTTTCATCAATATCTTTAACCATCTCAAAATTACCTACATAACTAGATCCTGAAGATATAGTATTACTAAGAATAGCACCTGTACTTATTTTTCTTTCTTCAGTAATAGTTTCTGTTTTTATCGAAGTTGTTGATATTTTAACCGCCTGTGCCATCATTATATGATTAGCTATTTTATCATATGTTTCTTGTGCATTTGCTTGAACCTTATTGTCTGCATTAGTTCTTGTATAGGTGTTAACTGTTGACATCATAAATTGGCTAACCATAATCATTACAATAGATAAAATAGCTACTACAATAATTAACTCTACAAATGAAAAACCTTTGTTTTTAGTATTTTTAATCATATTTCACCTCTTAATCTATTTAATGTAATGGCTACCTGTTGATTCTTTTAATATAACACTTGCCATTAATCTTCCAGAATAGTCTTCATTGTTATCAGATGCTCTAAGATATATATTATAAGTTCCTGCTCCTGATTTTACAGAACCATCCGCTTTCTTAAACTGTATTATACCATCTGTAGAACCAGCACCTTCTACTACATACTCTATTACAATTCTATTATTAAGCTTTTCTACTATCTCGTCGCCATTACTATCAACATCGGATACAAAAGTTGTACCATCATAGGTACCATATTGTAAAAAATATCCGTCATCATCATTTTCATCTAACTTTATACAACGATCTGGTGACGTAGAATTAGTAGTAACCCATAAAGAATGTAATTGGGTATCTAGTTTACTTGATACATCTTTTGCTCTAGCATTATTTAATATTCCTATAGTAACAAAAGACACTGTTGCTAACGTAGCCATAATGGCCATTGATATAATAAGTTCTACAAGTGAATATCCCTTATTTTTATTCATATAACCACCATCCTATTCTACATTTCGCTTCCAGTTTTGGAAGCCTAATATATCTCTAATTTCTACAGAACTAATAGTTTTTGAACCACTATTACTACTTCCACCCTCTACTGCAGTAAAATCTTTAAATAAATCACAGAACTTACTATAATCATCAGTACCTTCTTTTCCTTCACTCATAACTGCTTCGTTAAGTATTGCTTTTACAATCTCTGGGTTGGCTATAATATTCATAGAATGATCTATCTTTACTTTACCACCAGCTATTATCATTCCTTCAAAACGTGTAACACCAACAACGCCTGATGCTGCATTAGGTTTTTCAAAAGTAACATCACCAGTACATATTATAATTCCTTTTACTACACCCTTTGAATCAGCCATAGCAGATGTAACATGTACATCATCATCTATTGCCCATATTCTACAATCATTATTAACCTTTTTACCATTATGGATATAATTAATATTACCTACTAAGTTATAGTTAATATATGTATTAAGTGGTGTAATAGTATCATTATCCGCAGCTGTAATATCGGACTTTGTCTCGTCTGATACTGTATCAGCATTAGTTTCGTAATCTCTTAATAAATATCTTAATTTCTTATAAGAATCTTTATCTTCTACACTTCTATTATACATTTTCGCATATTTATCACTTGCTGAATATGTAGAACTACTTATACTTTCAACATTTGATTGAGATGCCTTAATTGTAATATTACTTCCATCAACTACCGATAATGCTCCTGATGAATATACATTACCTTCTGGTATTTTTATAGATTCCACAGAAAAATGTTTATAATTAAGAATATCATTCATAAAATCGCTTGTTGCATGCTCTCCTTCTAGATAAGATGCATAACTTGTTATATAACAAGCTTTTACTTCCTTTGACTTAAAGTTAAAGAAATAGTATTTATTTCCATTAAGTTCATACTTAATTATCTCGTTTCCAACAACCAATTCATTTGCAAAATTATGATTATGTCCACAGGTACATGGAATAACAGCTAGTAATGCTTTATATGAAGATATTTCCTTTGTATACATCGGCATATATGCTAATTGGTTACTTTTTATAGATATTGATTCACCTGTTGCATAATCTTCTACTGTTACTGGTGTTTCTGATTCATCCTCTGCAATATAATTATATGTCTTCGTTACAATCTCTTCTGTCTCACCTTCATCATTTGTAACAGTTGTTGCATTTTGTGTTGTTTTCTTAGTAGTTTCAATATATGAACGTCCTGATACTATTAATTCTTCTAACTTAGATAAGTCCAAGGTAGTATTCTGTCCATTTACAACTATAGAACTACTATTAATATGTGATTTTGCACTTAATGCTGACTTAACTAGTGTCATATAAGACTTATCTGATTGTTGACCATAATTATATCCGTAGTATTTGCCGTATAGTGTAACTTTTGCTCCATCTGCATTAACTTCTAAATCATCAGCTACATGAGTATTCGCTGCTATATCTACTCTAGCTGAACTACTTCCTATAATTCTTCCACCTAATATGATATTGTCACACCATACCTGCAATGAATTAGCATCTCCTGTACCCTTAGCTGTAAGTGATACAGAACTTGAATTAAATGCTGTAATTGCTCCAGGAACAATTACTTTATCTCCCTGTAAAGTTAATGATGATAAATCTGTAACAAAAATTCCTGAATTCATACTATTATCATCTAAACCATTACATGCTTTGTACTTTTCTATTTCTCCTCTATTAGCTGCCTTTTCTTCATCAGCATAATAACATACTTCTTGCGAATATTTTTTATTATAATAATCAGCGGCTGCATATATGTTACCTGCTAATATAACTCTAGATGCATCAGTTACTTCCATTCCTCGATCAGCTAATATTGCATATTCATATAAAGAACTTAAATCATTACTCATTCCTGAAAATTTTACTGTAAATTCAGGTTGCTCTACAATTAAGTCAGTTGTAATTGATTGTTCATATCCCTTATCACTTACACGCTTAACTACTATACGCTCAATATTTATATAATTCGATCCACCAGATGTTACTTTATTCATACGTAACGATGCTGAATTAACAAGTTCAACTCCATAAGGATTAGTACTTGCATTATATGGATCAGATATATACGAATTCAATGTATTATATAGGTTAGATTGCTTAAGCAAAGCATCATTAGATACATAATATATAAACTTATCCTTCATGACCTTATTAGCCGCATCTTCACTAATAGTTACATATGTTCCCTTGTCAAGGTCATAATATACCATTACTTCGACTGTCTCAGTATAAGCAGTCTTTAAATCATTTATTGCTATGGTTCCAACCCCTGCATATATTTCATCTAAAGCTTGCTCTATATAATAAAAGTTATTTTTATTATTAATATCCATTAACCTTAATCTATATGTTAATCCTACTGATACAATTATTGCAGCTGCTAATATACTAACAAAGGCCAATGTAACAACAACCATAACAAAACTGGAACCACTATTATGATATTTTTTTCTATTTATCTTAATCATTAGTTACCTCCTTTTGTTCCTTTTAATGTTACATTGCCACCTTCATTACCATCTTCTCTTAATAATTCAACATTTATTGTAAACAAACTACCTGTTTCTGATAAGCGTTGTTCCGATGATAATTTCTTAATTACTCCTGAATTCATAGTTTCATTAGCAGTATTATTAACTATCCTATCAATTAATTTATTTCCAAATGTCCTTCCATACAAGTTATATCTATCGTCTGTACTATCAGAAACATATACATTTAGATTATTTTGACTATTAGCACCAGCTACTGAATTAATAAATACTTTAAAACGATATTCTCCTGCTCCATCTTTATCATATGGATAATATCCACCTGCTTTTTTAATAAGCTCTGCTTCTACATAATCTCCTGATTGTGATTTTGTTGCATTTGGAGAATCAGCTCCTAATATCTCATATACCTTATTACCAGCAATTTCATTGCCGTCATCATCAAGTGCTGCTTCACCACCACCTGTAGTTTCATAAGTTCCTATAATATATACATTACACTCCTCATTATTAATACCAGTCTTATCAATTATAATGTTATCATCCGCATATAAATTGTTATACATACACTGATTAAACATTAAATATATATTTGGTTTATTTGCAAAAGTAGCTGTATATATATTATAAGAAATAGGATCTATTGTATATTCAGACAATACATCATTATATTCAACAGTACAATTTACTACATATTCTCCATCAGCATTTTTCTGAATTACTATTCTTGTATTCTTCTTCACTGTATGGTTAGTATCAAATCTATAAGTACCATTAAGATATTTAAGCCAGTTATCATAATTAGGTGAACCTGGTGTAGGATTTTCTTCTGCAAGCATCTTCAGTTTATCAATCTTAGATGCATACATAGAATCTTCAGCAACACTATCAAAATTAGATGCATTCCATATAATTGCATCACTATACGCATCCATAGATCTAACATTACCTAAATTAACTGCATTAGGATCATCCACAACTAAAGATGGATCTATCTCTGTATATTCTCCAGCATCATTAACTTCATAACCTATAGCCCTAAGTGCATAATCTAATGTACTTAAAGTTACTTTACAGTCATAAGCTTCTTTCTTAGGTCCTAACTTAACATCTGTAGTATATGTATACTCATAATATGTTACATCTGTAGCATTAACTGTTACCGTTTTCTCCTCTTTTCCTGTGCTACTTAGAGGAACACTCACTCCGTCTGCATCTTTTAACATAGGAATATTATCAAAATCATAACCCTTAAAATACTCCATAGCTTGCTCTGCATATGCTGTAACATATTGCCTCTCTTTAGTACGAGTATTAATATTCATTGATGAAATCAGCTTAGTTGTTATAGGAATCATTAGTATTGCAAATATTGTGATAGATATAATAACCTCTACAAAACTAATGCCCTTATTATTGTTTTTAGCCATAAGCTTCAACTCCAATCTCTATTGGTATGTCTTTACAGATCCGCTCTTTGATATCTTAACTCTAGAAGCAGTGTCATCTCCTACAACTTTAACATATACAGGAATACTCATAGTATTATTAATAGCAATTACTGCTTTATTCTTATCTGCATCATCTTTAAAATCACTAGATTGAATTAAAATAGTTGCATAATCACTTGCTGTAACTTCTACTTCCTTACTTTCGTCTCCAATACTATATGTTAAATATCTCTTATCTCCTACTTCTGTAAAATCAAAACTTATCTTCTCTGATGTATTTTCATTACTACTTAAATCATTAGCCGCCTTATTAGTTCCACCCATACCTACTAATTTACCAGCAACATCACTAGTCGTTGGATTAAGTCTTACAAAATAATCATAAGATGTTTCAATAGCTGCACCATTATCACCATCAAATAAGTTTAATTTGCTTCCACCTGAAGATGCTCCTTCTGAACCAGCAAATATATTATTAGTTCCTATCTTAACATCTTCTAGTTCTATAGCATCTAAATTAGGTCTATCTCCATATATTGCATAAAAATCAATAGTAAATTTACCTTTGTACTGATCATCTTCTTTATTATAAGATAATTCAAAAGAATCTATTGCTGCTCTATACTTATAATTTATTACATAATCCATAAACTGCTTTAATCCTTCGTAATTATCTATAAATACATATTCAACCGGAAAACTTGCTTTGTATGTAATTAAATTACTATTAGCTACTACTTGGTTCTCTGGATTATCAACAACTGCTGGTTGTTCTATATTACCATCAACACCTGCTGTTCCACTACCTAATACATAATATTGTTGGGGAATACCCATTTCAACAAATTCTGCTAATACTCCATAGTTAACTTCCATCCCCTTTACAAACATAACTGTATTCTCTTGATTAAGAGTCGCTGGGAATTTTGCTATTATCTCTTCAAACTGTTCATTAAATTTTATAGTATCTTCTTTGTATTGTTCTCTATTAGCTTCCTTAGAAAGCAATTCATTATATTGAGCATTTAATGCTTGTGTCTCATTTTTAAGTTTTTCAATATCATTCATATTGCCTGAAATAACTAATAACCATGCTAATACTACAGCAATAATACCTGCACCAATGTATATTAAACTTTTTGTTCCATCTGATAATTTCATATCGTTTCCCTCCTCTATTCAGCTTCTGTAGTTTCAACAACAGCTTCTGTTGCCTCTTCTACTACTTCACTATCGTTAGCATATATACAGGCAAGAACTACTCTATATTCAATCGCTGCACCATCCTCTTCAGTAAATGGATCAATTGATGCTATAAACGCATTATCAATACAACCTATTTTCTTAAGTTCTATAATATATTTTCCTACTGAATCATAAGAATCTGCTACAGCTATAATTTTTACACCATCAGAAGTTGATTCAAATTTTTCAACAACAATGTCTGCTGGAGTAGAAACTTCTAAATTATCAATAAATTCTTTCATTTTTTCATTAAGAACTATAGTTCCATTATACATATTTTGACCATCTGCTAAAGTAGCTTCTGCCTCATCATACTTTGCAATTATTTCTTCAATATCTTTAATAGAATTAATATTATTAGTCACTACATCTTTTTCTTTTTGTGCATTACTCTTCATAACCATAGTAATACCACATGCTGTTAATGCACCAACTATAAGTAAAGCTCCAACTACAAGGGCAATCTGAGATTGACCTTTTCTATCCACACTTTTACCAATATCACTTGGCACAAAGTTCATTGGAGCTAGTGCTGCACCAATTGGCGCTATTAAATATACTGGATTATATATTTTAAGGTTAATCTTAGGATCAAACTTAATATTATATAAGCTATCCATTATTCTAGTTGAGATGTTAAGTTGTATCTTGAATAAACCATCGATACCACGAATAAGAGCACCATCACCAGTTAAAAATACGTCATCAATTGGTTTATCTGGATTCTTTGATGCATAATAATCCATAACTCTACCAATATTATTAATTAAATATCTAAATGCACCTGTTGCTGCATTATCATCAAAATCTACAGTTATTAATCTCTCATTTTGAAGAAGTGTCATAGCTGTTGTTGCATCAACACCCTTCTCATCCATAATCTCTGTAACAACTGCATTAGTACCATAAGGTACAGTTCTTTGTAATAATAGTGTGTCGCCCTTAACAATATTAAGTACAGTTGACTCACTACCTAATTGGATAACCATAGTTGTCGTATTAGTACTTGTTTGAGTCTTAATCAGTTGAAGCATTGAATTACCAATATAATCTATTGCTTCTACAGTAAGACCTATCATTGTTGCTAATTCATAATAAGATTTAACCATAGCAAGTGGTGCTGCTACAGCTAATACTCTCAATTGCTTTGTTTTATCTTCGTTAACAACTGTCTCTAGTACTGTATGCGATACTACATAATCCTCTATATTAACAGGAAAATACTCTGAAGAATTCGCATTTATTATTCCTTTAATTTTATTCTCTTTTACAAAAGGTATCATTACCTCTCTATTAACTGCCTTTGTTGAAGTAAGAATAAATATTACATTCTTATTAGTTATACCATTGGCATTTAATTGTTCTCTAATAGCATTTGCTATCTTATCCTTATCTCGGATTTGACCATCTTCATATGACTCTTCTGGAGTCTCGAAAATAAGTGCATTGTGAATCATAGTTTGTTTCTTTGCTGAAGCTGTTGCTTCGATAATAGTAATACTTTCATTAGTAATGTCTATAGTTAAGACCTTATTACTTTTCGCCATATTATAGCCTCCCTCGCTAATCAGTAGTTTAATATGCAAGCTTATCTAAGCCTGCCATTGATAGGTACCAGCTTACAAGCTGTTGCCCCCATATCATTGCTATAAATATGCCCATAGATAGATATGGACCAAAAGCCAATACATGATCGCCTTTTTTAATCGCCATAATAACAAGATGAATAACTGCACCCAGTATACATCCTATCATTAGAGCTAGTAAATTAAGTTTCCAGCCTAACAGTAAGCCAGCCGCTGCCATTAATTTGATGTCGCCGCCTCCTATCACTGTGTCATGTTCTGTAAGTCTAATTCCTACAAAATTGACCAGCCATAAAAAACCGCTGACTGCAAAAAGACCAATTACATATTCTAACCAATTATTAATATTAATAAATAAATTAATTAGTCCTAAAATAAAAATAAATATATTAAATTCAAATGGAATATACTGAGTATTCCAATCTACAACACTTAAATATATTAGTGTTGTTGCACATAAACAATATATAATTGACATTGGAGTAATTCCAATTACGCAATATATAAATATATAAACTATGCCATTAAAAATCATAAATATAATAGGTTTTACACTAGATACTCTGCATATATATCTACACCTATTATATAGTAAAATAAAGCAAGTTCCAGTAAATTCAAAGAGCCACTTTGAGTCACCTATAGAAAATCGTTTATTTCCAATACATTTATCTCTAAAATCACATGTAGCACAATCAACTATATCTTCTTCTAATTTATTAATATAATCAATTAAAGAATATACAAATAAAAAAGGTATGGATATAATTAATC
>JAVBSN010000099.1:0-14720 GCA_031547045.1 Lachnospiraceae bacterium | reverse complement strand
ACTGTTTTTGGTTTAGCAATTTTCATTGCTGTTCGTTCTGAATATTCTATTGAATTTTCAGGGTTGCTTGGTTGTTTAATTATCAATGTTCTTTTTGTTTTTCTGTTACCGTTAGTGCGGCAACGAATTACATATTATCATACCCCCAATATGTTGTCAATAAGTTTTTTCAATTTTTTTAAAACTTTTTAAAAACAAAAAATATAGCCATTATTTTGCGTCTTATAAACAAATAATAGCTATACCAAATAATCCTTAAATTACGGTTGTTTTTATATAATATTTTATATTTAAAATAATGATTTTGTTATATCAGTAACTAATTCTAATAATAAGTTATTGTTATATATATAACTTAAAAATGCACTTTGATTAATCTGTTCAAATATAACTTTCCCTAAACCTGAACTACCGATTATTGTTATAACGATACACAACATCCATACATCCAATATTGCTTTTATTAATCCTAATAACATTCCACCTATCTTATCCAATCCATTTATTACAGGTAACTCATCTATAAATTCTATTGTTCCTCTAAAAATTATCATTATTATTATAAATATTATTAGTACGGTTATAATGTATGATAATGCATTTATTATCATATGGGCTATATAATGTGCTATATATTCATAAAATTCTGTAACACCTAATCCTTCATACACATCTCGATTGTTATTATCAAGAATTGCTGTTTTTATACTCTCTGGTACATTTATTCCCTCTATTGTATTTATCTGCTGCGCCTTTGTATTTATAGCTTCTTGTGTATTAATTTCCATAGTTTTAACTATGCTCTGCGATATTTTATTCTCAATATCTCCAATAGAATTAAGTCCCTTAGCAATAAAATGATAACCATGCGAGGCTAAGTATAATGCTAATATCAATCCTCCTATAGTTACTATAGATTTTAAAAGTCCTTTTTTAAATCCTATTATTATGTTGATAACAAAGAATAATATAACAATAATAACTAACCAATTCATCCTTACACCATTCCTTACTATTCTTTGCTATGCTTTAATCTAATTATTTCTAAGCTGTCTTCATGTAAAACTATATATTCATTATAATTACCATTTGGAATTACATCTACTACCTTTTTACCAAAACTATATGAGAATTTTATTTTTCCTTTCAGAGTATATATTCTACATTCACTGTCTCCTACAATAACTATTTCATTGTTAATTAAGTGAATTTTATTATAAGCAATATTAAATGATTTCTTAAGTATACTTCTTCCATTAGTATTAAATACTTCTAAAACGTATTGATCACTATTTTCAATATCGTCATTCTCATATACTACTCCAATGTATTCCTTACCACTAAATACACTTCTAATTTCTTTATCAAATTCAATTACTGCCTTTTCACTAGGTTTTTCTTTCATTGAATATATAATAAATTGGTTATCTCCAAATGCACATACGGTATCATTATCTAAAAATTCTACTTTAGCAATAATTGTATCATCAAATTTGTATCCACCTACAAATCGGTCTGAGTTTGTATTCTGTCCTACAGAACTAAAGTTATATGCCGCTAGTCCATTTTTAATCTCTACACCTTCAATAAGTATATTACTAGTAAATAACTTTTTTCCATCCTCTGATAAAGCTATAGCTAATGGATATCCACTATTATTTATGGTTTTCTGCATCTCATATATAATCTCGCCATTTTTATCATATAAATTTATATAGTTTTCTGATACATCTTCAAGAACTACAACAAATACACCCTGACTTCCTATATCTATAGCACGGATCGTCTGTGGCAATTCTATATTACTAACTTTCCCTTTTGAATTAAATACACAAATAGAATTTCCATTTAAATCGGCTACAGCTACATATTCCCCTGAAACTGTAGCAAATGGTCTTTTCATAGCATAACTTTCAGACCATACAACACTACCCTTTTTATTTATATAGGTAATTCCATCCTTACTATATTTTATTAAATTATCCATATATTCTTTGTATTCTAATTGAGTGTAATCTGTTATCTCAGATGAATTTATTACTTGATAACTATCATAAGTTCTGCTAAATAAATACAACCCAATGCCAACACCCGCTACTATTATTATACAAACTATACTTCTTATTATTAAACTTCTTTTTCTTTTTGAGTTATATTTAGGGGCAACAGATTGTTCTTCAAATTCATCTACTTCTTCACTAAATTTATTTCTCAATTCTCTAATTCGTTTTATATCAAATACATTTTTATCTTTAGCCATTATAATCTATCCTTTTACAAATAATTTTAACAAATGTTCTCATCTATTATACAATATTTTATAAAAAGGTACTACCATTAATTAATTGTTGGCAATATTATTTGTTGTCCTGGGAATATTGTATCATTTTCATCCATGCTATTTACTTCTAAAATATTATCGATATACATTGTAGAGTTATACATTTCTCTACTTATCGATGTTAAAGTATCTCCTTCTTTTACTGTATAGTAAGTAGGATTTCCATTACTAATCACAGGCACTGCTTCTTCTGTAGTCATATCTGATTCTATTATTCCTTGAGTTGCCTTACTATCACTTTCTGCTACATCTTCTGTTGTTACATCTGCCTCTTCTGTAACTGTTTCCACAAATTCCGCATCTCCAACATTATCCTTTGATACATCTATTTTATTTTGTTCTTCTAATGTAAGATTCATTTTATTTATTGTCGTTTCCATAGCCTTCATTCTTCCATAATTGTTTAACACAGTTATTCCTAATGCTAATACCGCCAATACAACAAAACAACTTGCCACATATACAACATTTGATAAAGGTTTCTCAGTTGTTTTTTTACTCTCATTAAGCAGAGTTCTATAGTTTTTAATTAACTTATCATCTTTTTGTATTATAGCACTTTCTTTATCTTCTTCAAAACTATTCATCAATGAATTCTGTTCCACTATATAATTTTGCATTGCCTCATTTTTTATATAATATATATAATAACCTGATTGTATTCTCAATTCTCCCTTTTCATATAAATAAACAGCATCTTCATTTTCAAGAGAATCTATTACATATAAAATCTTATCCCTACCAGGAAAATTATCTATATGGGTTTTCAATATTTTTTCATTAACTCCAACACCAAAGCCCATTCTAGATAAAAACCAGCCTACCACTTCCAAATCGCAAAAATGCTTCTTAACATTATCATATATATCGCTCCAAGTTTCATTTGTGAACACTGTTTCATCTAAATCTAACTCAAAGTTTTGAGCTTCTAAAGCACCACTAATAAATATTACTTCTCCATTTTCCGATTTTTTATATTCACCTAAAAGTATAGCTCCTCTAGAATATGTATTACCTGGCCTTGCTAATTGATTAAGATATGTTATAACGTAATCTTCTATGTAAATTCTTCTATTCCCTAATGGTGAGCCAATTTGGCGAATATTCTTTGGTAGTGTAATTCCGGTTAAACCCTCATTATCATTTTCACAATTATTTTTATCATAGATAATCTCTATCATGTTACGTTCTACCTTCCTCTCACTCAGTATTATATTTAGGAAAATCATAGCACTTGATAGGTAGTTAAGTACTCATATTTTGTCAGTTAAATATATATTTTAATCGAATATTTATTTATAAATTCGCATCATACTATAAAAATATTACAGCATATGACCTTTAGTAGTATTATTCTATGCATAAATATGAACATTGTATATTTTTATCAACTGTTTCTTCGAACCTTTAATAATCAATTATAATATTATATGAATATACTCTTTATTTTTGGTCATACTTTAATTATTAAATTTTGGTGGTGATTATTTGAAAGAACTCTTGCATATAGAGCAATATTTGGAGTATTTTGATGGAAATGACGAAAATGCTTATAAGAATTTCGGAATGGCTCTTAAGGATAAGATTTTAGAATATAGAATTGATGAACAACCTATTGTTATTTTGTGTATAGGTACTGATCGTGCTACTGGTGATTGCCTTGGCCCGTTAATCGGAAACAACCTTAGACGAGTGGATAATATAAATGTATATGGAACCTTAGCACACCCTATTCATGCCTTAAATCTATCCTCTACTCTGGAAGATATTAGACTAACTTATGAAAATCCATTTATTATAGCAATTGACGCTTCATTAGGTATAACAAAACACATAGGTTTTATTACATTATCTACTTCCCCTATAGAACCTGGCAAGGGGGTAGAAAAAAAATTACCTGCAATAGGCAATTTGTCTATTACAGGTATTGTAAACATATCTGGATTTCCTGGATCTATATTACTTCAAAGCACTAGGTTACACACGGTAATGCAATTGTCAAAATGCATTAGCAAAGGCATTAAATATTGCCTTGATACTATTGATTACTGACCTTTATATGCCGCCATTGCTTCTGATACTGTTGATGCTGTTCCATCATGCATAAGTGAAATAAGATCTGCTAATTTATCAGCAGTACAGAAGTCTTTGCCAATGAATGCCTCATATTGATTAGTTATAGCAAGTTGCATTTCTGACACTTGTGCTTCTAATTGTTGTATTGTTACTTCTTTTTTCTTATGCTCAGATTTAAGTTTATTAACTTTTTCTAATCTTCGATTATTAATTTCTGCTACTATTACACTTGTTGTATCATTTTCAAAAACTGTAAGGGCATCTTGCTTATTCTTTGATATATCTTCTGCTTCTTTTTCTAAAACATCTATTTTATCATCATATTTGTTTAAATTATAACCAGTTTCATCTTTATCTTTACTAATTGCATTTCGTACAGCTTTAATGTTTTTGTCATTTGCTTTTATTCTATCTCTTATCTGTCTTCCTTCAATTAAGGTATCTCTATGCTTAAGTTTAGTAAGATTGAATATTATAAAATATAATGCAAACATGATAATTATTACTGCTGCGACTATTATTATTGCTATTGCATTACTCATTTCTTTTTCAGAATATACTGCCATATCTACTATAAAATATACTAATGCTGGCATTGCAACTAATCCAATTAAAATTGTAAGCAATAAAGTTAGTACTTCACCAAAACCCTTTGTCATAAATAAAGAATAATATAATCTAGAATTACAAAACTTAGGAACATGTTGCTTCTTAAATAATGTTTTGATTTCTATATTAAGTTGTCTTATCTCTTCTTTGATTTCAGCAGTTTCTAAGTCAACTCGTTCTGATACTTTCTTAGTTTTAACTCTTTCTCGCTTTGACTTTATATCTTTAATTTTATTCCTATTAGAATCTATCTGTTTATCATATGTATTAGCAATATCAGATTTTCTCTTTTTTAATGTGTTACTAATTTCATCTGCTATAGATTTTTCTTCTTGAGCAATTTGTTTCAAAATCTTCTTATCTAAATTTCTTAAATCTTCTGATTTTGCTTTTGTTCTATCTAATTCAAGAACTTCTTCTCTTGCTTTTATTAAATAATCTACATTTTCATTAAATACATTTCCGTCTGTAGGCATATCTATTCCTCCTAAATATACTTCGTCTTTATTCTAACAAAATAAACAAAAATAAACAACACCTAGTTTTTTAATAAATTTTTAATAAAGCTACCACACTTTCTTCATTGTAATTAATTATCATATAAAGTATACTATTATTACACGACATTTAGTGATTAGAGGTACATATATGAACATATTATTTTTTTTACGACCAAAGAGCGAGGTTGCTTTTATAGAAGACTATTTCACCCTACGACAAGCTCTTGAAAAGATGGAATACCATAAATATTCTGCTATACCTATTTTAAATAGTGAGGGTGAATATTTTGGTACAATTACAGAAGGTGATATTCTATGGTATACAAAAGACAAAAAACATATGAATATACAAATTTCAGAGGAAATTTCAATTTTAGATATACCAAGAAGAGTTGACTATACTCCTGTAGTGGCAACTTCTAATATTGAACAATTAATATCAAGGGCTATGAATCAAAACTTTGTTCCTGTTATTGATGATTGCAACAAATTTATCGGCATAATCACCCGAAAGGATATAATAGAATATTGTTATAAGCATATGGCTATTAATGAAATCTAGTCTTATACGAAAAAGAGTTATCAAGATATTTAAATACATCTTGATAACTCTTTTAATTTATTACATGTCTGGAACAGGTAATGGTCTATTCTTATCATCAAAAACTTTCTTTACATCAAAGAAGTATGAAAGTCTATCACATTCTGGATCACTATAATCTTTATACATTCTATATCCATCTAAATTAATTCTTCCCTGTCTTAAATAATTATCTCCCTTTTGAACCCAATATGGTTTACTTGCATCAACATTACAATAATATCTAAATCCAACGCCATTTAAATATTGATACCTTTCATTATCTTCAGCATAATTACCTGCTCCTCCAATGTCTTCTCCAAATGGGTATATCAATATATCTGTTTCTCCAATAACCGTTTCAACTTCAGTTTCCCACTTATCTGTATCCCTTTTAAATGTTTCAAAATCAATTGAACCCATATATTTATGACCCCAACTATGACTTGCTAATTCATATCCATCATCTCGTAATCCTTGTGCAACTACTTTTGCTTTTGCAATTTCATCTTCTAAGTTTAGATTTAATTCTGGATGTTCTTCTATAAACCCTGGTGCTGTTCTATATCCAAAAACCCCGTCATAACCAGTTACTGCTAAAATCGCCTTTGCTCCTTTGTATGAAAAATCAGGATGCTCTTCAATAAATGCATCTAGTATAGGTACTAAATCATATTCTCCTACTGATGTTGTACCATCTTCATTATCCATCTCACAGGTTGGTTTTCCATTTTCATCTATAATTATTCTGCTTGCAAATCCATCACCAATCATATAGTTATAATAGCAAACATCATCTTGAGACATTACAATAGCTTTCTTTCCTTCCGGAAGCATAATTGATTGTTTTGAAAATACTTGGTTTCCATTTTCGTCTATACTGTAATCAGCCATTTGATGAAGTTTTACTAAAACAAATCCATTAGCATACAACTCATCTAACATTTTTCTAAATTCATCTGCCGTTGTCATTACTTGATTATAACCTTTGGCTCTATAACTATTTGCAAAAGCTTTCTCAGTATCAACAATCAATGAATGGAAGAATACATGTGATACTTCATTTACATCATATTCTACACAACTTGCTTTAGTAGCCTCATATCTTGTAATTGCATCGTTAAATTCTTCATAATTACTATAGTCTTCATAACCTTTTATAACTTCAATAGCTCTATCATAATCATAACCTAAAGCTATTTTATCTGCTTCTAATACTAAATCTTGTCTCTCTTTCTCTAAATCAACTTCGCTTTGGGTACTCTCTTCTGTTATTTCTTCACTTGTTTTACCATCAGAATTCTTCTTTATATTATTTGTTACTAAATATATTACTAATCCTACTAGTGCTAATACCACTATAACTATACTTAGTATTATCCTTGCCTTAATTTGTCTTTGTCTTCTTCTCTTTCGACTTATTTTACTATTCATCTACATTAAACTCCCCTATAAAACATTATAATTCCCATTTTTATTACATATATAGAATAACACCAGGCATACTAATTTACAACTGACTAAATTATGACAATAATTAATTTTTCCTTAAGTATTACTAATTTAACAAAATAAAAACTCTTATGAAATATTATTATTCCACAAGAGTTCTATTTTATTTATTCATATATTCATCTAATCTTTCTTGATCAATTTTTATTCTATTATCCATAGTTTTCATTATATCAGCTATACGAACACTTTTGTATACACTAGGGCTAGATAAATCATATATACAATTCTTCTCAAAGCTTAATATCATTGGTCTTAATACATCTTCATTATTTGCTTGAATTACTAATCCTTTTTCTCTATTAGTTAATTCAACACAAACACCAGGATATAAAACATCTAAACTATCTACCAAATAAGAAACTATTTCTTTATCAAGACTATCATCTTCTAGTAAATGCTTAATTGCTGCTAGTTCTGACATAGGCTCTTGTTCTAACTTCATAGCTGTCATTGTATCAAATTCATCTGCTATTAATATTATATTTGTTGCCTTACTAATCTTATCTGTTACTTTATTAAATTCTACATTATATATTTGACTAATAATTTTCATCATACCTTGTGAAAGGTTGTAATCTTCTTTGAGCATTGCTATGCCTTCATCTTGACATTTCTTTACTACTGGAATATCTTCTTCTAAATATGCACCATACTTAATCTTCAACTTATATGGTAAATTAATCTTTCCTATATCATGTAGCATTGCTGCTGCAATAATATCACTTTGCTCAGCTAGACTCATACCTGCTTTATTAGATATTAATGCAGTTAATATACCCATGTTAACTGCGTGTTTATATATATAATCATCTGAACTTCTTAGATTTTGTGTAAAGTTAATCCTTCCAGTTGCTCTTCCATATACTTTAATTATATTATTAATCATGCTATTTAGATTTCTCGGACTTCTTCCTCGCAATATAAAATTCATATCATCCTTTACACCAAATACCGCTATGGTTTGAAATCTCTCAAATTCTATGTCACTCTTTGACATTGGAGGCACTGGCTCTGCTGGTTCTAATATATATAATCCTATTAAGCCAAAATTCTTAACACTTTCAATACCTTGTGCCGTAAGCTTAGTATTACGCTCATATAATAATACACCATTTCTATTATAAATAGGTTTAGCCAATCTCATTCCTTGTTTTAACTTATCTGACGTTATAAATAACATAGCACCCTCCAATCAAAAAATACAACTTTACATTATGATACATATAACAATTTTAACATTTTACAATCATATTTTCAACATTATAATATTTTACATATTTCCATAATTAATTAAGTAACTTCTTAATATTTCTCTTTCCATTAACAACACATATTCTATACATCAACCTAGCTGCACATACTAAAACAAATAAAAATATTATATATATCTCCAAGCTTTTTAAAATATCAACAAAATACATTATTATACCTATAATACAAAATACTAATCCTAACAACATAGCAAAAGACATGTTAAAAAATACATTCAGATTACCTCTTAATGCATTAAGCTCATCATCCCATATTAATTTTGGATGTATAGTATCTAGCAGTATTCCTAGATAAGTAATAAAAATTACACCTAACAAACTTATAATCAAAAAGTATAAAACAACTAATAAATTTATTCTTATAAAGTAAGATACTATTAAAATATTTAAAATCATACTTCCATAACTAAATATCATGCTTATCAATGCTTTTACATTTATTTGAGTTTTATAATCAACAGGTATATATTTTACAAACTCAAAATGAGCTCCTTCTCTTGTAAATGCACTTGAGCCTAAGCTATTAGCTGCTGTAACCAATACCGATGCTAAGACTATTCCAAGTAATAAAATCAAGTCTGTAGATTTCCTTCCTTGATGATACAATTTTATGAAGTTATTTAATGTATCACTATTTCTTTGTAAAATAAATATAACAGTTATAGCTACTGGCCAAAGCATATTAACAATTATACAATTCATAAAATAAGCATTTGTTCTAAATAAAATCATAATCTCTTTTCTAAAATATGACCAACCTATTTTTCTTACTTTTATCTTATCACTTATTGCTATTTTCTTTCCTCTATTCTTATTTGAAGATGTTGATTTTAATTTATATAGTCCTGGTAAATATAAATACTTAGCAGTTATCAAAAATACTATTACTGCAATAATATTAATAAATATATATTCCATTAAATATACAATACTATTATTTGATACAGCCATTACTAAAATTTTTCCATGAATAAATATAACATTCATAATATTTATAAACAGATTATTGCCATTAGCAAGGTTCGCTACATAATTATCAACACTAATTCCTTCCATTCCTACAAATGACCAAGCTATACTTGCCATTAGCAAAACAGTAAACACTCCAACTATTCTATTTAATGCTTTTCTATCCTTAATTCCTCTTGTTAAATACATAATCAAAAGTCCTGCCACTCCACAATATACTAATGGAATTATAGGCAAAGTAATTACTCCAATTATTGATGCTAATACCTTAACTATACCAAATCCTGTAGCAATTAAATATCCAACCAATGCACTGAAAATTATCATAAATTCCATTACACTTTCAGCTAAAAATGCTGTATAGAATTTGGCACCTATAATCTCTTGTATTTTCAAAGGTAATGGTAATAAATAATCTACATCTGGTGAAAAATAAAATGTACTTATCATTACATTTATACCTAACACAAGTGAACAAGCTGACATAAAGTGAAGTATAAATAATATTCCTTGATTGCCACCTTCTGCCTCTAATAATGCCGCTGTCATTATGTATGCTATAAATCCTACTAATATACAACATGGTATCATAATTAGAAACATTGCTAATCCGCCAAATACAGTATATGCCTTATTATCTCTACTATCTTTAGGTAATGACATCTCTTGATTTTTCAGTAGCATTTTATATAATATTCTAAAATTCTTCATGCTACTCACCTTTACTTTCGTTAATGCTTAAGAAAATATCTTCTAATGTTTGATTAGGGTATATAGCTGTTAATTCATCTATTGTTCCACAGAATACCAACTTTCCTTTTCTTATTATAACTATTCTATCACATAATTTCTCAACTACTTCTAGAACATGGGTAGAAAAGAATACGCATTTACCACTGTCTGCATGCTCTCTCATCATTTTCTTAAGTTCAAATGCTGCCTTAGGATCTAAACCTGTCATTGGTTCATCAAGTATCCATACTGGTGGATTATGTACTAGCGCAGCAATTACCATCATCTTTTGACGCATACCATGAGAATAATCACTCATTGGGGTATCAATAATATCTGCAACTTCAAACCTATTAGTTAACTCTTCTATTCTGCTTACTCTATCTTCTTTGCTTATTTCATATATATCTGCTAGAAAATTAATATATTCTAATCCTGTTAATCGCAAAAACATATCTGGATTATCTGCAATATAACCAATTGATTTCTTTGCATCAATAGGATATTTCTCCACATCAAAATCATTAACCACTATATTTCCAGAGGTAGGATTAAGTACTCCTGTCATCATTTTAATGGTAGTAGTCTTGCCAGCTCCATTTTGTCCTACAAATCCTACTATCTCACCTTTTTTAACTTCAAACTCCAAATTATCAACTGCTACAAAACTTTCCCCAAATTTCTTGTTTACTGAATTAATTTTTATCATAGGACATCCTTACCTCGTTTATATAATATTTTTAATATATGTACTTAATTATTTTACATTAATTAAGTTAATATAATACTTTAGTTTCCTCTATAATATTATATTTGCCTTGGTTATATTCAACCACAATTATATTACAATTCTTCTGTAACCCTCCAGACCAAAACTCCTTAAGGTCATGTTTTTTAATATGTGCCATTATTGCCTTGTTAATTGCACCATGGGCAACTATCATAATACGATTATTATCTTTCGTCATAGGTTCAATAACATTTATCATAAAATCTTCAGCTCGCTTACATAATTCTTCTAAGGTTTCTCCCTCTTCAGGCGCACCATACAATTCTGGATTTTTAAAGAAATGATGAAATGCATTGTCTATATCTTTTAGAAGTTCACTAAAATTCTCTCCTTCAAAAACGCCAAAACCTAACTCTCTTATTCTATCATCTCGTACTATAGGAATATTTCTATGACCTCTTATAAGGCATGCTGTTTCATAGGCTCTAATTAAAGGACTTGAATATATACAATCAAAATCTATATTTTCTAATGCTTCTCCTGTTTTTCCAGCGACTTCTCTTCCATAACTATTTAACTCTATATCTGCACTTCCCTGTAAACGTTTCTCTTCATTCCAGTATGTCTCCCCATGTCTAACTATATATAATTCCATGTATTAACTACCTCTTTAAATTATTTGCCAATCTATTGGTTCTACTCCATTTGCCTCAAGAAATGCATTTGTTTTAGAAAATGGTTTACTTCCAAAGAATCCTCTATATGAAGATAATGGACTTGGATGGGGCGCAGTTAATATTAAATGTTTAGGATTGTTAAGCATTGTTGCTTTCTTTCCTGCTGGAGCACCCCAAAGTATATAAACTATTGGTCTATCTTGTTCATTTAATATTCTTATTGCTGCATCAGTAAATTCTTCCCAGCCAATTCCTCTATGAGAATTAGCTTCATGTGCTCTTACAGTTAATACTGTATTTAACATAAGAACTCCTTGCTCTGCCCATTTTGTTAGATAACCATGATTAGGAATTGTACAGCCCATATCATCTTCCAATTCTTTATATATATTAACCAATGATGGTGGTATATCTACATCAGGTTTTACACTAAAACAAAGACCATGAGCCTGTCCAACATTATGATATGGATCCTGTCCTAAAATAACACATTTCACTTCACTAAGTGGTGTTAAATGAAAAGCATTAAATATATCTTCTGACGGTGGAAATATTGTCTTACCACTATTGTATTCCCCTATTACCTTTTTATATAGTTCCTTGTAGTATGGTTTCTTATATTCTTCTTGTAAATAATTAGCCCAATCATTTTTTATCTCTGCCATAATTTCCTCCATAATTATAATATAATCATTATTTGACCTGCAATAAGCTTGTCATCTATATCCTTTAAGTATATCTTTATCTCTCTATCTTCTGCCTCTAATACTTTAACTATGTCACCATCCTTATACACTTCTTCTATAGTTACTTTAGTTACATACTTTCCTTCGCAAGAATATATAGAGAATTCCTTATCAACTTCTGCTTTACCAATTGCAACTATTCCCTCTATTATTTGTTCAGATGCATTTTCTATATAGACATTATTTATATACATTAAAAATACTGCATTATTGTGAAGCTCCATAACTCTTTTTTTTGCTTCTTCATAAGCAATACTTTTTTCACTAATATTTTTTCTTTTAAATATGCTCATATACATCTCCTAATTTCATTTTCACTTGATAAGTATAACATATGTGATGTGTTGTTTACTATACATTTATTTATAAAGAATCTATAAACAATCTGCAATTAACACAATTATATCATACTTAAGTTGCAACAAATTTTTGTTGACACATATAATTAATTATGTTAGATTATCCATATAAATACTATGACGAAAGACTAGTAAGATTAACAAGGTATTCAGAGAGCTGTCGGTTGGTGTGAGACAGTTACTAGAAGAATCTGAACTCACTTTTACCAGTAGCCCGCTGAACTAATAGTAGGTGGTGCCGGAGCCTAACCGTTATAATTGGAGGATATAAGACCAATGGTCCGTATCTGTAACGAGAGCATACTTTTTATTAAGTATGAATTAGAGTGGTACCGCGTAAGTTTCCTTGCGTCTCTAATAATAAGAGATGTGGGGATTTTTTTATTTACAAAAATACCTAGAAGATTTCGTATACAGACGTCCTAACTAAAAACATTTTATTTATTAGGAGGTAATTATTATGATGGATTACACAAAGTATCAGAGGGGCTATTTTATGCCACCTGCTCAGTCTACTGATTGGGTTAACAAAGAATATATTGACAAAGCACCTATGTGGTGTAGTGTAGATTTACGTGATGGAAATCAAGCACTTATTGTACCAATGAACTTAGATGACAAAGTTGAATTTTTCAAAATGTTAGTTAACATTGGTTTTAAAGAAATAGAAGTAGGCTTCCCTGCTGCTTCTGATACAGAATACACATTTGTAAGAACACTTATTGAGCAAGACTTAATTCCAGATGATGTTACTATTCAAGTTCTTACTCAAGCAAGAGCACATATAATTGAGAAAACATTCGAATCTTTAAAAGGATGTAAAAATGCTGTTGTTCATTTATACAATTCAACTTCCCTTGCTCAAAGACAACAAGTATTCAAGAAATCAAAAGAAGATATTTTAAAAATTGCTGTTGATGGGGCAAAATTATTAAAAGAATTAGCAACTAAGACAGATGTTAATTGCCGATTTGAATATTCACCTGAAAGTTTTACTGGCACTGAAATAGATTATGCTTTAGAAGTTTGTAATGCAGTTATCGATGTATGGGAGCCGACTTCTGATAACAAGGTAATTATTAACTTACCTGCTACTGTTGAGATGTCTTTACCTCACGTATACGCTAGTCAAATTGAATACATGTCTAAAAATATGAACTATAGAGAAAATGTAGTTATATCTTTACATCCTCATAACGATAGAGGTTGTGGTGTAGCTGATGCTGAATTAGGTTTATTAGCAGGTGCTGACAGAATCGAAGGTACATTATTCGGTAATGGAGAACGTACTGGTAATGTTGATATTATTACATTAGCTATGAACATGTACACTCATGGAGTTAATCCTTACTTAGACTTCTCAAATATGCCTGAAATCACTGAATTATATGAACGTGTTTCTGGTATGAAAATATATGAGCGTTCACCATATGCTGGTCAATTAGTATTTGCTGCATTTTCTGGTTCTCACCAGGATGCTATTGCAAAGGGTGGCAAATGGAGACAAGAAAACAACTCACCATACTGGACTACTCCATACTTACCTATTGACCCTGAAGATGTTGGTCGTCAATACGATGCTGATGTTATTAGAATTAATAGCCAATCTGGTAAA
>JAVBSN010000060.1:0-28752 GCA_031547045.1 Lachnospiraceae bacterium | reverse complement strand
ACTGTTTTTGGTTTAGCAATTTTCATTGCTGTTCGTTCTGAATATTCTATTGAATTTTCAGGGTTGCTTGGTTGTTTAATTATCAATGTTCTTTTTGTTTTTCTGTTACCGTTAGTGCGGCAACGAATTACATATTATCATTTAATCAAATGCTTGTCAACACTTTTTCCAAAAATATTTTGCATAAATTTCAAACAATTTAAAATCCCTCGAAAAACCTAGTAAATACAGGCTTTTTTTATTATACATTATTATATTTTAATTTAAAAATCCAAAACATTTTATAAAGATGCTTTGGATTTTCTCACATTTATATTAATATATTTGTTTATATTACTTCTTAATACATACTCCTATTGCTAAACCCAAGCACATACCTATGCTCATTCCTATTGCAAGTTCATCAAAAATTAGTTGACATATTGTCATACCTAAACATGTGCCAAGCAACATTCAAAGTCCCATATAATTATCCTCATCGAATTTATTGTCTTCGTTTTTTCAACTTCTTGCTCTGTCACTTCATTATCTTCACTATCTAGATTAAATGTTCCTTCATCTTTATTGTTAATATGTTGAACAATACTATTAATAGTATTATCTGCCTTATCTAACTGTTCTTTTATATTCGCTTCACCTATATTCTTATACATAGGTACATAATTATCAACTGTTACAATTCCATATATATCTTTTACTACTTTTGGGGTCAGTTTACAAGGAACTACACTCAGACCATGAAACGGGTTGCTGACAACAAAAGGGCTTGCCCCTCCTGTTCCTTGTCGGAGACTAGGTCTAGGTCGGAGCAATCTTTAAGCAGATTGGAGTTTGTGAGTTTCGAGTTGTGCTCACTTTGCAAGGAAGATTTCCAAATATGCAACCAACTGGCTATAATCATATTCAGTAAATACACCTTTAATATTATCATAAAACTTACCATCATAATAAAGCAAGAAATGACCATGCTCACTTAAAATGCAACACATTGGAAGTTCAATCGGTTTCCCCTTGGTATATTTCATTTTCTCGGCATGGGGGATATGGTATAAATCCAGTGCCTCAAATAGCCTTCTGCCTGACATTTTACCTTTGCCACATTTCGTTTGCTTTACAACTTCTTTAACGGTTGTGTCAGTCAGCAAAGCTATACAAGTCTGCCCACAAAGCCCAAACAATTCTTGCGATAATATATCAGTATTCATCATACCTCCTCAACTGCTATCCATACTTCTTGGCGATTTTCTTGCTTATAGCATTCAAATACAGGCAAGTCTGAAAGCTTATAGCCTGAACTTGTCAGCCATTCAGAATAAAATTTCTGATAGACATCCTGCACTGCCTTGGGAATTTCACCATCCGCATTAATGATAACCCACGTTGCAGCAGGATAGGAGAACTCCTCCATTCCTTCTGGAACAGGTGCATGATTACAATCTGGCGTATCTACATGGTTCGTGACAGCCAAAATATAGTTCATTTCATCCGAACTTCCCCACCCGCCTCCGGCGGCAATTCCCAAAAAACCGGAAGGGCGATAATCCGGAAAAAACTGCATGAATTTTTTCATAGTACCGTCTTTCCACGCCTTTTCCCATATCTGTGGAACAAATTCAAAAGCCCTATCCGTTTTAATCCTGTGTGAGATACCAGCCACTTTAAATGCAGGCCATTGCTCAATTTGATACTTCATTTTCTCTGCTCCTTTAATTGTAATCTGAAAGGAGAGCTTAGGGCAGGATTTAAGCGTCACCGGTTCGTTTCTTACTGTTGACGGCAATATTCCATGAAAGTTTCTAAAAGCACGCGAAAAAGCATCTTGCGAATCATAACCATACTTCAAGGCAATATCAACGATTCTTTCGTTACCCTTTATTATATCGAATGCCGCAAGTGTTAGTCTGCGATTTCTGATATACTCTGACAATGAGGTTTGTGCCATGTATGAGAACATTCTCTGAAAGTTGTATATAGAGCAACATGCAATTTCAGATATTCTGTCATATGATATTTCACTTTGCAAATTAATATCAATATAATCCATAACCTCATTAAGCTGTTTCATCCAGTCCATGTTGACCTCCTCCTCTCTGATTGCAATTATAGGGTAAATAGTTTATTTCTTCTCGACTTTTTATGTCGCAATTAGTAGATAGAAATTAATAAATTATCATTCGTCGAGAACTACCCGCATGACACCGAGATAGCGCAGACGGGCAAACGCCCTGATTCGTGCCACCTGCTGTAACTACAGCCTTTCGTATATTAAAATATTTTTAACCTATCTTTCTATAATCCCAAATCTTCATTTATAAGTACAACTGTCATCTTATGACCAAATGGTTGTTTTCTATGAATAGTAATTATGCCACATATACATTCAGGAGATAAACAGTCCTCACATTTTCCTGTAACAACACAAGGTGTTTTTCGATTATATCTTTTGGCATTTTCCACTGCAGCTATATTTCTCGCTCGGTTAATTGCGTCTTCAAGTGACTCAGCAACTTTATTCTTTCCTATAACATAAATAACTTGCTCTGGTCCATAGCAGGTAGCCGCAATACGATTGCCTGTACCATCAATATTTACAATTTGACCATCATATGAAATAGCATTAGCAGATGTCAAATATATATCTGCTAGTAAAGCCTTTTTCGTTTCATCTTCTGACGCTCCAAATGTATGTTGATATACCGCAGAAGCTTTTTTCATTAAAGTTTCTTTTATATCTAAAGCATCCAATGTTAACGAGTTTCCCATTCCTATAATCATATCCTTATTTACTGGAAATGTATTTAAAATATACTCACTAGCCTCTCGCCTACTATTGCAAACAACTGCATTAAATCCTCTCCGATTTAATTGCTTCTTAATATTATCTAAATCATATTTCACTTTATCACCGCCTAAAAATATATTCTAAAATTCCTTGATTCTGTACTTAATAACTTTTTTATCACTTACTTCATTATAACAAAAAAAGCCATAAAAACAATTATGTTTTTATGACAATTTTATATAACGGAGAAGGAGGGATTTGAACCCTCGCGCCGCGCAAACGACCTACACCCTTAGCAGGGGCGCCTCTTCAGCCACTTGAGTACTTCTCCATGTCTAAATAATATTACTATATTAAATTGTGACGCTTAACCATAATAGCAAATAATATTATGAATGTCAATACGCTATTTTCAAGTTTCTGCTACCAAAAAGAGATGCCCTTTGAATTCTTAAAACTCTATGAGCATCTCTTCATTATATATTCCTATACTATCTATTTTTTCTTCTTACCCATTACTACTCCTACCATACTAGATATAATTACAAATGCAAATATACTTGCTAGTGGAGTACTATCTTCAGTATTTGGAGAGTTGTTCTTATTTGGAGATGTAGTATCCGTTGTTATACTATCTTCTGTATTTGGAGATGTAGTATCTGTTGTTGTACTATCTTCTTTATTCATAATATACTGAGCAGTTATTATTACATCATCTGTTATATTATCAAATGTATTATCCCAACCTGTAAATGTATATCCTTCTCTACTCGGAGTTGTTGGAGCTGTTGCTGCTTTTCCTGACTCTACATAGCCTGTCTTCAATACTGTTCCATCATAATCTACAAATTGTACCAAACAATTTTGAATAAAATTAATAGTACCACTAACCTTTACATCATTAGATATTGTTGTTGTAAATGTTGCCGGCGACAATTCATTTGTATAGAATAATTCACCTGAATAAGAAGCACCTACTAGACTCATATTACGCCCTACCTCTAATGGATACGAATTCACACTCTGATATACTCCGTTGTCATTCTTATATACTAATACCGTAATAGATTGATCAGAACTAACAAAAGTAGAATATGATGACTTTGCACCTTTTATGTCAATAAGGTTATTCATAATGCAAGTCAAATTGATTAAGTTGGTACAGTCGCTTACATCTAGACTTGTTAGCTCATTAATATCACAACTTAATACCTCCAAACTTATACAACCGCTTACATCTAGACTTGTTAGCTCATTACTATGGCTACTTAGCATACTCAAACTTGTACAACTACTTACATCTAGACTTGTTAAGTAATTACCGCCACAACCTAAACTTTCTAATTTATTACAACCACTTACATTTAGACTTGTTAAGCTATTACTACCACACATTAAACTGCTTAATTCATTACAACCACTTACATCTAGACTTGTTAGCTCATTAATACCACAACTTAATATATCCAAATTTGTGCAGCCACTTACATCTAGACTTGTTAGCTTATTACTAGAGCAACTTAAATGTTCCAAATTCGTACAGCCACTTACATCTAGATTTGTTAGCTTATTATTATCACAGTCTAATCTTGTTAATCCATTACGACCACTTACATCTAAGCTTATTAGGTTATTATTATCACATTCTAAAACTATTAAATTATTACAGCCACTTATATCTAGACTTGTTAGGTTATTGTTATTACTCTTTAATATCTCCAATCTTGTGCAACCACTTACATCTAGACTTGTTAGGTTATTACCAGAGCAATATAAATACTTCAGATTTATAAATCTTTCAACGCCTGTTAAATCTGACATTCCTTCATTATCTAAATCAATTGTAATATTTTCTGCAAGAAAGTTATTTGCGTCTGCTGCAGAAGCCATATTCTTAGTTTTACGCCTAGCAGTACACCAAAAGTCAAACCAGTTTTCCACATGAGCCCTAAAAATTGCATCTGGAAAGTTTGTTGCATTAATTACAGTGTTCCAATCTCCTGATCCTAATTCATCGACTTCTTCCACCACTAATTCTTCTGCCTTAACAGTTTGTGGCATTCTAGAAAACGCCGGAATATTCACTAACACAAGTGAAATTACCATTATTAATACTAATTGCTTTTTTATTATAGTTTTCATATATCGCCTTTCTTTAACAAATATGCGGTCTATCTCTCTTACTTTTTCATTATATCTGAAAAATCTATTTAATGTCAATATTTTACCATATTTCAATATTAGTGCCAATTCGCATAGTATTAATTCATAAAAAATAGACCAAAAATATTTTCTATATATAACAGAAAACATATTGGTCTATTTAGTCTCTTCGTATGTCCATTCTTACCTATACCATAAATGGTGCTATTGAAGTCATTATATCATCTATATTGTCGTTTTTGTGTATAGTAAGTTTTAATGGTTGCCCCAATCCTAAGCTTAATATTCCTAGAATTGATTTTGCATCAATCATAACTCTAGATGATCCTAAATCAAAATCACAATCATATCTTTTAATATTACTAACGAATTTTTCTACTTTATCAATGCTGTCTAATAATATATCTACTTTAGCCATGTTGCACACCTCTCTTTCTTACGATATTCCATACAGTTATATTTTTTCCACTTCATGGGAGTATATACCACAAATTTTTCCTTTGCAAGAAAATTTTAAATTGTTTTTATTTTAGTACAATGTTTTTATTCATGTTGTATATTTTATATTTCTTTATTGTAAACATTGACTATAAAAACAGCGTGTTTTACTATATGTTGCAATTCGTTGCACATCATCACTATATATTGTATTTTATAAATTAAATATTGTTACTCATATTTAATTAAAGTATTTATATCATTTTCTCCATCTTCATAATACACTTTAATTGTATCATCTTTATTAATAAATATTAGAGCCTCATTTTCTGCAAAATTTTGTTTATATACTTTGCCTTGTGTGTCTGTTATATATACATATGTTTCTGTTCCTTGAACAATATATCTTATTTCTTCAACAGTTATTTTTTTATTTTCATATATATCTTCATCTACATTATTATTAACTAAACCATTGCTTGCTATTAATTTCTTATAAGCTGCTTTTGCCTCTTTTTGATTAGTACCTGTTCCTACTATATTATATTGTTCTATATTTACGTAAGCATACATTTTTACTAGTCCACCATTATCTTTAAGAACCATTACATATGTTGGTTGACCATTAACATTTACTAATGATGGGAATGATGCCCTGTATCCTAAATGTTGAACTTCGCCTTCTGCTGCCCCCATCGCTGAATATTCTTCTGCTCCTGCAATTTTATAATACCTAGCTTCACTAGTCCTTGTATTCATTAATACAAATCCAATGTTAGATTCATCTCCATTTACAGATGTAACGCCTGTATATATCCATAAATCATCTTCCATAACTTTGTATCCAAAATCATCTGTTACCATCTTACAACCTTTGTTTCCAAAAATGCTATTTAGGTAACCTCCTGATAACATTCCATACCAATTATACTTCGTTGTTAACAATGTTCCGTTATATGTTCTATCTACCCATTCTGGCACTTCACTAATATCATAATATTTTGTATCACCATTTATAGGATTACAGATTACTACACCTTTAACATCCATAGCACCAAATAATCCTACATTTGCTTTTAATACAGGACATACATAGTATGGATTGCTTTCATCATCTATTTCAAAGTAATATCCTTCAAATATTGCTGATGGATAGTTAAATCTTAAATGTCTTTGAAGATTTTTATTAAAATATGCACAAGTAGTATATTTCATACCTTCACTTAGTTCTATATATTTTGCTTCGTTAGTAATTGGATCAACTGTAACATATCCAGGTATACCATCTTTGCTATTATTAATATATTTAAAAAAATCTGCGTATTCAAGAGGGGCTACCTTCATTGGTCGTTCATTTACTACTATTTGGCTATAATCATTACTTACTTCAAATTGACTTACCACGTCTGATAATTGACCTATTGTTCTATCTCCAACTATTCTTGCACTATCTGTATCCATTAATGCTATATCATCTATATTTTCTTTATCCACTATGTCTTCAGTAAATACTCTATCAGTAACTGTTATCATACTTGCAAATTTACTCGCTGAAAATATTTCACTTGATATAAGTCCACCAATTGCAAATACTGCTATTCCTACACCTAATAATACAAAAAATGCTTTTGATAGTTTTGTGGTTCTAATATCCATATTCTTCTTTGTAAATTCATATTTGTTAAATACCAATCCTAAAACGCCTATTATAATTAATATTAACCACCATGTATTACTTGAATATACACTAATAGCTGGTATGTTTATATAATATATTATTGCTATTGCTACAACACAAATAAGTGATATAGCAACAATAAATCTTGTTTTTTTATTATGTGATTTCATAGTTGGCCTCCTTCTTCTATATAAAAGCTCTTATTAATAATCAAATAGTATGTCACTATCCTCTATTTCATCTAAACTAACCTTTAATTCTTTTCTTGCTTCTTTTATCTTTTCAGGGTCTTGCTTGTCTAATACATCTTCAAATTTTCTTAAAATCAAATCTATTTCTTGTCTTAGCCCTCCTGTTGCCTCTTCATATAGTCGTTCCCCTCTAAATATAAGAAGTCTATTTTCTTCTTGTTCTCTTGGCGGAATCTTTAAGTAATTTAATTCCTCCATTCTTGCTTCTGCTTCTTCTTTTGTTAATCCACTATTTTCACTTTGAATTAGTATTTTCTTAACTTCTTCCGTTGAATTAACTTTTACTATTACTTCTAATAAAGAGTTAATATCATATGTGTAAGTAACTGTAATTGATTCTTCACCAGCTTTTCTTGGTGGAATGTCTACAGATATTTCTCCTAACGCTAGATTATTTATAGCAAATCTACTTTCTCCTTGAAGTATTTTTACTCTTAAACATTTTTGATTATCATTTACTGTGTATAATGTTTCAGTTCTACTTACTGGTATTACTGTGTTTCTTTCTATAATAGGAAGGAAGTGTCCATCTTCATAAAACTTACCGCTTCTCTGAACTACTATTTCTGTTCCAAGTGTAAATGGACATACATCTGTAAGTATTGTTTCTTTGATGTAATCTTTTCGCTCTTTCATAGCTGCTTGAACTGCTGCTCCCATAGCGATTGCTTCGTCTGGATTAATACTTGTGTCCGGTATTCTTCCAAATAATTTACTTACAAATCTTCTTACCATCGATAGCTTTGTTGCTCCACCTACTAATACTATTTCATCTATATCTGATAATTTTATATTAGAATCTTTTAAACTTCTCTCTATTGGTTTTCTAAGCTTTGCAAATAATGGTTTACATGCAACCTCATATTCTTTAAGTGATAATTCATAAGAACGTGTCTCACCATTTATATTACATTTCATAGTAGATATTTTATTTTCTTCAAAATCAAGCTTACATTTCTCCGCTTGCTTTCTTATATGAGATAAGGTTTTCTCATCTAAAGTTTTTATATCTATATCATATTGCTTTAGAAATAATTCTACTATTATATCTGTAAAATCTTCTCCACCTAAATAATTATCTCCAGCTACACAGTGAACTTCCATAATATTTTTATATAGTTCTAGTATTGATATATCAAAAGTTCCTCCACCTAAATCAAATACTAAGAATTTTGTAGATTCATTTTTGTTATATAATCCATAAGCTATTGCTGCTGCCGTAGGCTCATTTATTATTCTATCTACTTTTAACCCAGCCATTTCACCAGCTTTCTTAGTTGCCTTACGCTGAATATCATTAAAATATGCTGGCACACTTATAATTGCTTCTTCTACTGGCTCGCCTAAATATTCTTCAGCATCTTCTTTAAGTGATTTTAATATAAGTGCTGATAATTCTTCTGAACGAAAAGTTCTCTTCCCAAGCTTGTATTCTTTGTCTGTACCCATAGTACGTTTAAATACTTCTGCTGTTTGTAATGGATAATTTGCTCTACGCTCTTTTGCTGTCTCTCCAATGTAGGTATTTCCTTCGTCGTCTATACTTATAATAGAAGGAGTTGTGTTTTTCCCTAATCTATTAGGAATTATTTTGGCTCCCTCTTCTGTACAATAGGCCACTAGACTGTTGGTTGTACCCAAATCTATTCCTATTATCATATTCCTGCCTCCTAGTTCTTCATCTTTTTCTTAAGATCTTCTACTGCTTTCTTATACTCATATTCATATGGTACGGTTTCCATTGCTTCTATATAATATTGTAAAGCCTTATCATAGTCTTTCATTATCTCATAATATTTACCTAATCTAAAACTTGCCTCATGGCATTTTGCATAATCACATGAATTACACATTCTACTATTATATGTCTTAGTTAAATATTCTAAAGCCTTATCATAAGAACCTTCTTCTAAATACAAAGCTCCCTTTAAATACAATCTTCTTGTTCTTATACCATTATCTTCTATTCTAAGCTTATTAACTTCTACAAAACCTTCCTTTACAGCTTTCCCTGCCTTATCCTTTTTTCCTAATAAGTTATAACAGGTTGCTAAATATATATGTTTTTGTAGGGTATTCTCTGTTTTTTTCCAATACCTTAATGCCTTATTATAGTTATTTTCAAACATATATATAAATGCTAATCTCTCCATTGCGCTAGTATCTTTAAGGTCACTTGCTGCCTTTAAATATTTCTTAGCCTTTTTAAAGTCGCCTGCCTCCATATAACATTCGCCTATATATCCTAAATATCTTGGTGTTCCATTAAATCCATTTAAGCTATTTAAGAAATCTGCTACTTTTGTATGCTTTATATTATTTTTAACTTCATCCCATTTCTTATACACTTCTATAGCTTGTTCAAATTCCCCACCATATCTTAGAGTCATAGCCTTTTCTGTTAAGTCATAAGGATTATTAAACTTCTCATAAACTATATCGTGATATTTTACCGCTTCTAAATGTCTTCCCAATCTATTAAGGGTTGTTACCATATTTCTATATACAACTGGTGTTGGTTCGTTTTCTATTCTCTCTATTGCTTCCAAATAGCTTTCAACAGCCTTTTCTAAATTATTCTCATACTGATATGTAACACCTATATTATTATATGAGTGTGGGTTATCTGGATCACATTTCTTTCCTTCTTCATAATCAGCTCTAGCTTCATCAAATCTGTCTAGTGCCATATATGCTAATCCACGATTTAAGAAATAGTATAAACTTTGTTCATTTTCTAATTGAGCGGTATGATATTGTAATGCTTTATCATATTCATAATTATCATCATATATCTCAGCAATACGACGATTAGCATCATAATGATTTGGATTAAGTTCTAACACTTTGTTGTACATTTCTAAGGCTTTTTCTGTTTCTTCATCATCTCCATAAACTCTACCTTTAAAATAATATGCACCTATATAATCTGACTTCTCTTCTATTGCCTTATCTAGAAAATATAATATTGTACCACTACTCTTATTCTCTTCTCTACTCCATGCTGCCTTCATGTAATATATATAATGCATTGAGAAATTTCTTTCTTTTCTATCCATATCCGTATATTTATCAACTAATTTCTCGAATATTTCTCTACCCTTTTTCTTCTCATCTTCACTACAATCAGGATTAGTAATTAAATATTCTCCATATACTACATCAACATCATCATATACTGCTCCATTATCCTTAAGGTAATCAAAAATATTTTTTGATTCTTCATATTCGTCATATACTAATAATACTTTTATCTTATAAATATATGCTTGAAGGAAAAATGGTGTATATGATATACATTGGTTACAATCATCAAAACATTCTTGATAATATCCTAATTCATATAAAGCCCTTAATCTTACACCATAGATTTCTCCATTTTCAGGTTCTATCTTAATAGCCTCATCACATACATCTACTACCTTTGTATAATCTTTTTGATCTAAGTATAGACTTGCTTTTCCTAATCTAAACATTATGTCATTAGGACTCATCTCAATTGACTTATCTATATATTCCAGTGCTTTTTCTGTATCCTTTAATACTGTATAACAGCAACCCTGTCTAAATATTGTATATGCATGTCTTTTTAAATGTTTCTTTGTTTCTTCTGTTCCATCATCCTCTAACTTCTCTAGTTCCTCTCTCCATATAGTAAAGTATTTCAAAGCCTTTTCCATATCATCATTTAACGCATGACAATGTGCAAGTATATTATAATATCTAAATAACTTATCTCCTAAAGGCTCTGCTTTACTTATAGTATCAAGTGCCTCCTTGATTCGCTTAGTCTGCATTTGACACCAAGCTAACTCTACTAATGTGCTATTGTTGTCGTCTGTTTTTGATTGTTCTGTATATATCTTAACTAATTCTTCTGTTGATTTGTTGTAATATTCTTCTGCATTCATGTTATGTGGATCTGCATCTAAAATATCTGCATATATATCTCTTGCCTTTTCATATTCACCCATCATATATAAGCAATATGCCTTTCCACCTAAAGCATTTGCATCTTTTTTATCCATTTCGTTAAGTATTCTTTCATAGTAAGTAAGAGCTTCTTCTGCTTTACCGTCTGATGAATAGCATACTCCCATTAAATATATTACTTCTTTATTATTAGGAAGCAATCTGTTAACTCCCCCCATAATATCTAAAGCTTCTGCTCTCTTCTCATCTCGAAGTAATAGTACTGCCTTTTCCATATCAAAATAAGGATACTCTATATCAAAGTTTTCCAGTTCTGCTACTACCTTGTCTATTTCTTCTCTATCGTTGCTTCTCATTAATCTCTTTAATGATAGATATAAATTAATGTAGCTTTCATAATCAAGACTATCGTCTATCTCATCAAATGCTTCAAAATCTATTGTGTCAGGATTTACAATGTTATATACAACTCCATAATCGATAAAATCCTTAGGGAATATCTCATATAATTCTTCCTTTGATTCCATTAAATCGAAAGCATTATCTAATACTTTCCATACCTTTTGTGGTAATATATAATGATCCATTAAAAATGCAAGCAATTTATTTCTTGCTTCTTCTTTGCTATCTAATGAATAGCATACCTCATTTTCTAATAATTCTGACCACGCTTCTTCACTAATTCTTCTTGAATATGTTTTATATATTGCTTCTGCTTCTTTTATCCATATACCCATTGGCGAGTCATCATTTGTTTCTTCTTTGTCTGCAAATTGCATAGCTTCTTCATAAGCTGAACGAAGACGCATAAATCCTTCGCTATCTTCTTCTGGATTAACTAATGAAAGTTTTTCTCTATAAGCATTTGTTATAATATCTTTGTCTTTTGTTTCTTCAATTCCTAATACCATCCACATATTCATTATATACACCCCTTAATACTGATTTTTACTCTACTTTGATGCTAAATAATTAGCTACTGCAGTTTCATATAAGTTCTTTCCTTCACAGTCTATTACTACTATTACTGGGAAATTCTCAACCTCTAATTTTCTTATTGCTTCTGTCCCTAAGTCATCATAAGCTATTACCTCTGATGCTTTAATACATTTTGAAAGCAATGCTCCCGCACCACCTACTGCTGCAAAATACACTGCTATATTTCTCTTAATTGCGTCAATTACTTCTGGTGAACGTTTGCCCTTACCAATCATTCCATTTAAACCATTGTCTAATAGCAATGGTGCATATTTATCCATACGACTTGCTGTCGTTGGTCCTGCAGAACCTATAACCTGACCTTCTCTTTCTGGTGTTGGTCCAAGATAATAGATAATGTTATCTTCTAAGCTAAATGGTATATCCTTGCCTTCATTCATTGTATCAAACATTCTTTTATGTGCAGCATCCCTTGCTGTATATATAGTCCCTGTTATATATACGTAATCTCCTGCCTGTAAATCCTTAACCTGTTCTTTATTAATTGGTGCTTGTATATTTTTATTCATAGCTAATCTCCTTAATACGCCTAAATAGTTCTCTTAACGTGTCTATTTACATGACAACAAATGTTAACCGCTAGTGGCATTCCTGCAATATGAGTTGCATAGGTTTCTATATTAACTGCTAGTGCTGTTGTTTTCCCACCAAGACCACCTGGTCCTATGCCTGTACTGTTTATCTCTTCTAATATTTCTTCTTCTAATTTCTTAATATGAGAAAGACTAGACGCCTCATTAACATTTCTTGTTAATGCTGTCTTAGCAAGAATTGCTGATTTTTCAAAATCTCCACCTATACCTACTCCTACTACCATTGGTGGACATGCATTTGGCCCTGCTTCTTTAACTGCTTGAAGTACTGAATTCTTAACCCCTGCTTCTCCGTCTGCTGGCTTAAGCATAAATACTCTAGACATATTTTCACTTCCAAATCCTTTTGGTGCTACTAATATCTCTATCTTATCTCCTGCTACTATTTCATAATGTATTATGGCTGGTGTATTGTCTCCTGTATTAACACGTAAAAGAGGATCACCTACTACTGATTTTCTAAGGTAGCCTTTGTCATATCCTCTTCTTACACCTTCATTTATTGCATCTGTTATGTTCATTCCTTCAATATGTACATCTTGACCTACTTTGAAAAATATTATTGCCATTCCTGTATCTTGGCATATTGGAATATAGTCTTTTGCTGCAATTTCCATGTTATCGCATAATTGATCTAATATTTGCTTACCTAATACTCCATCTTCATTTTCAGTAGCCTTCTTAACAGCTTCCTCCATATCTGGTGATAAATAATAGTTTGCCTCTATACACATTTCTTCTATATTTTTAATTATTTCTTCTGTATTAATTGTTCTCATAAGTCCTCCATAAAATCTTGCATTTTCGCTTACCTAATTACACATACAATCAATTATACATAAGAAAGTCAATATTTACAATGTTTTAGGCTGGAAAATAAAAGACAGAAGATAATTTTATACCTTCTGTCCCTTTTATTTTATAATCTATATTTCTCCATCTGCTATTTCAATAATTCGATTACAACGATGCGCTATAGATAAATCATGTGTAACTATAATAACTGTTCTTCCTTCTTTATTTAATTTTATAAATAAATCTATTATTTCTTCTGAAGTTTACAATTTTACTTAACGATTCTAATAAAGATTATTAATATTTTTTATATAGTTTATTTAAAATAATGCCTCCTACCATACAAACATTCCCAATAATTAGATGTAATATAGTTGAGTATAGGACTTCTTGTAGTGTTGTGGCAGAATTACTAGAATAATTAATCCATTTAATATCTTCTATATTTCCAGTACCTATTATAGTTAATAAATAAAATATTATAACCGGTATTATACCTATCACTAAACTAGAAAATAAATATATAAAAAAATAACACAATCCACAAAATGAAAAAATAATAATAAGATTTTTAAGACAAAATAACGGTATATCCTCTATCATGTTTTTATAAAATATAATATTTGATATTACCATTAATAAAGATATTAGGGTAAATATACTACCCCCTTCTAATAATTTTATGTGATTATATAAATACAGCAATTCTCTTCCTGATTCATCCAAGAAAGAACGGTACATAATTATAAATAAAACCATAATGCATAACGGATAAAATACGCTGATATTATACTGTACAACATACTCTAAGTCTTGTGCTTTAGCACTTTGCAAATATACAAAAAATGGAACAATCGCATTGATTAATATTATGGGAAACCAAATAATTTTTTTAAAATTACTTATAACAATCTGTATTCTTGAAATAAATTTATACATATGATTACCTCCCAATGCTTGTGATTAGACTATTCGTATGAAATATAATAGTTGTTAAAATGTTTCCCAACAATAACACTTACTACGGTAATTATCATCATAACAACAAGACCAGTAAAATAATTATAATAATTTGAAAGCGACATGTTAAAAAATGTAGGAAACGATAAATTACCTAAATATGATAATAATTCTATGATATAAACACCAAATACAAACATTATACATATATTCACTGAATTAAATAAAAATATGACAAGATAAGTTATACTCGCAAACATAAATGAGCATATTAAATATTTAATATATATTAAAATAGGGTCATCTAAGACCCTTGCGTACAATATTATAAAAGGTATTAGTACCATAATATTATATAAGACCGTTTCAATTAGTACTTCTGCAAGTTTGGATTTTGTATATACATATAACAACTCACGACCATTCTCCGAGACATAAGGTTTAAGCGTTAGAAATATCCATACTACAACACCTACTGGTATTAAATACATGTTTCTACTGTCAATAAAATACTTTGAGTATACATTGGGACTAATGCAATCCCTTAAATTTACTAACGGAAGAAAGACGCAAATTATAAAAATCGGTATCCAAAAAAGACATCCCATTTTTTTAAAATTACCATAAATAACAAATAAATATTTCGTTATATATCTTTTAATGCACATAAATATCCATCCTCTGTAGTTGGTTCCATCTTTGCAAAGTTTATTTTAGTATTACACAACACTTGCATATATTTCTCATCATTTTTTTCATACTCTTTAACTATATAAGAATTCCCCTCTATAGAACTGTAAGAATCAGATGGTATTTCAAACACCTTATTATCAGCAATTTTCTTGATACTATCACATCGATCCTGAAGAAGAATCTCCCCATTATTTATTATTTCTATATAGTCACATAAATAATCAACATCATCTACTATATGTGTCGATATAATAATTACTTTGTGGGATTCCAAATTACGAATTATATTTTTTACTCTTAGTCTCTCTTCAGGGTCTAGACCAGCAGTTGGCTCATCTAATATAAGAAATTCTGGGTTTCCCATTAATGCTTGAGCAATTCCTACCCTTCTTGTCATTCCCCCAGACAAAGAAGATATTTTAGAGTTAATTTTATCTTCTAAATTGACTATAGATACACATTTATCTATTTCGTCTATTATAATGTTTTTAGGTATTTTCTTCATGCATCCAATATATTTTAAAGCTTCATATATAGACATATTGGGAAAAAGACCAAATTTCTGTGGAAGATATCCTAGTGATATATCACTAACCCGTTTATTATCTAATGAAACTTTACCCTGCTTAACTGGATAAAGCCCTAATATTCCACGCATAAAAGTCGTTTTTCCAGCTCCGTTAGGACCTAATAGTCCATGTACTCCTTCTTTAAATTCACAACTAATATCATTTATAATATTTTGCTTTTTTAGTGTTATCGATATGTTATCTACTTTTAACAAAAACTCATCTCCTCACTCATTTTCTTCAACAATTGAATCTATTAATTCTTTAGTTGGTTCATCATGATAATACCAATCACCTGTTGTTAAATAATTCACATAATATATATCTAAATCCGCTTTTGTTTCAAGTATAATCGAATCCGTTCCGAACATATAATTACCTCCTTCAAATCCAAATGGAGCAATTATTATCTTTTTATCCTTAATGCTATAATCAATTATAGATTCTTCAACTTTATTATCTATATAATACGATATTCCATCAGTTAAATATGTATTAACATTAGGATTGTAATATGAGGATATACAAGGATAAATATAGTCAATTCCATTAATATTTTTTTCTTCCCAAAATCCTGAAACTAAAGTTAGGTTATTACTGTTACCTGAAAAGTGATTTCCATATACAGTGTCAAGGTTAGAGTATACTATTTTACTATATTCTACATTAACTTCAAACTCACTATTAACCCTCTCAAGTTCACATAATCCAGTAGTATATATATTACATTTACCTACAATTGGGTAAAACGGAAAGTTACCCTGAAAATAAACCCCCTGATTATTTGAATAATATTTATTAGTTCCACTGCCTTCATACATAATATATATTTTACTTAAATTTTTATTTTTATTATATATACTTACATAATTTCCGTCTCTATTATATGTTAGTATATCTCCATTTTGATCATACATATCTATAATAGTGTATCCGCTATATAAAGTCATTTCATAACTTTCTAAAGAAGAATCTGATAAATCCATTTGCACAAATGCCTCTAAACCAGTATCTATCTTTAAATCTATATAATATTTTAATACATAGAAATCTGCTACATTTGTATTAGTTGAATCTATTGTATATAATTCCCCTGTTGTTATATCATAACCATTATAACAACCACTGGTATCTTTGTTCCAGAAAGTAAACATCACAACTGTTAAAGGCAATAAAACACTTAAATATATCAATTTTTCTTTAATTTTTGATTTAGCATTAATTATACAAATAATAGTAATTAGTATAAATATCCAAAATAAAGATTTTGATATAAAATGAATATCGACGGGATAAAAATAAGAATAATTTGTTCCATATAATGAGCTTACACAAAATATTTGTGTTAAGTCGCTAATTTTACTTATTTTATCTACACTATAAAACAACTGTGCACACTTAATAGTTGCCACAAAAACAACTACAATTAATAAAATGTATGAATACAACCTATTTTTTATAAATGATAATATTCTGCCTATTAAAATAGCAATTGTATTTAAACACAAAATATATATAAAGTATAGTTTAAAAATATACAAGAAATATTCCACATTGATATTTTTTATTAATAAGTTAAATAGTATGTTCACAAATATATTTGCCAAGAAGTATATAATATTAAATATCATCATCCAGACTATTTGTACATTCACTTGCTTATTACGTGAAATCTTTAAACAGCTTAAAAATTCATCAGCACTATGATATGAAGTTTGAGTAAAATATTCATAAGATACAAACGTAAATATTATAAAACTAAATATTTGAAATTCCATAGATATATCTAGTACACCTACAACATCTGCCATATTCTTATTTATTAAATAGTCACTTATACAACTATAAAATATAATTAGAAACCAAATTAAAAAGTATAATATGCTAGTGTAGTAACACTGTTTTGTTCTTTTAAATAATAAATAGTTATTTTTAAATAAATCCATATATGCATCCTTATCTAATATATCATTAATAATAGACACTACCTTTTGTGTAGTGTCTATTCCATGTTGCCTAATAATCAATTCTGCCCCATCCTATACCAGGATCTTTCTTATCGTGTTGTGTTTCAGTAAGTTTTAAACTTGTAGAATAACCTGTAGGCGAAGAAAATGTATATGTAGTAAACGACTTGTTAGAAGCACAAGAACCTTCTTTAGCAGTCTTCCAAGTGAGAGAAGTAGTAGATTTCTTATACTTAATCGAATAATCAATGCCTGCACCACTTATCATAGCTCCTCCTTAAAATTTATAAATTTGTTGAATTAATACTTAATAGCTATTTTCTCATCCATGTATAACTTAACATATAATTATAATTTATAGTTATAGTATGTAACAAAAAATATATTTCTGTGTAATTATTGTTCTATTACCTATTTTTCAACACAAAAATAGGAGTATAATCTAAGTTATACTCCCACTTTTTATATACTACTTATTACTCTTTATCTTCTTCGGCTGCATCTAGTAATCTATCTATACTATTATCAACAACCTCTACTACCTCTTCATCAGAAACTATCTCTTCAACTTCGCCAACTTCCTTTTCTTCTTCAAGTTGTTGCTCCATTTCTTTTATAGTTTCTTCTGGTGATTTTTCTCTAACCTTTGTAATGCTTGCAACTGTTATATCATGTTCAATATCCATATTTATAAGTCTAACACCTGATGTATTACGTCCAATTAGAGATATACTACCGCACTCTAATCTTATTATTATTCCTTCTGTAGATATAAGCATTACTTCATTATCTTCATTTACAGCCTTAACGCCAATTACATTTCCTGTCTTATCGTTTATCTTGTAGCATCTTACACCTTTACCACCACGATGTTGAGGAGTAAATTCCATAATATCTGTACGTTTACCCATACCATTTTCAGATACAATAAGAAGTGATTCGCCTTGAGTGTTTAATTGCATTCCTATTACTTCATCTCCATGAGTAAGATTCATACCTCTTACACCCATAGATACACGACCTGTACTTCTTACATCTGTTTCTCTAAATCTAATACACATACCATTCTTAGTAACCATAATAATTTCTTTTTTATTGTTGGTAGATTTAACTTCAATAAGTTCATCTCCCTCTTTCAGATTAATTGCTGTAAGACCTTTTTTTCTTATATTCATATAATCTGTTATAGGAGTTTTCTTTACCATACCATTCTTAGTAGCCATAAATAAATATCTACCTGGTACATATTCTTTTATAGGAATAACTGCACTTACATATTCTCCTGGTAATAATTGAAGAATATTTACAATAGCAGTTCCTCTTGCTGTTCTACTATGCTCTGGTATCTCATATGCTTTTATTCTGTATACTCTACCTTGGTTAGTAAAGAATAATACAAAATGATGAGTAGTAGTCATAATTAAATCTTCTATATAATCATCTTCTATCGTCTGCATTCCCTTAATACCTTTACCACCACGATGTTGACTCTTGAAATGATCAATTGTCATTCTCTTTATGTAGCCAAGTTTAGTCATAGCAATAACTGTATTCTCTCTAGGAATAAGACTTTCTATTGTTATTTCTTCATCATCAAAGCCTAATGCTGTTCTTCTTTCATCACCATATTTATCACAAATAAATAATAATTCATCTTTGATTACTTGAAGAAGTTTATTTTCATCAGCTAATATTGCTTTTAATTCTGATATTTTTGCCATAAGCTCATTATATTCGTTTTCAAGACGTTCTCTTTCCAATCCTGTAAGAGCACGAAGTCTCATATCTACAATTGATTGTGATTGTACTTCTGTTAAACCGAATTCTTCCATTAATGAAAGTTTAGCTTCAGCAACGTTTTTAGAACCTCTAATAATAGATATTACTCTATCAATATTATCCAAAGCTATTAATAATCCTTGTAAAATATGGGCTCTTTCTTCTGCTTTATTAAGATCATATTGAGTTCTTCTAGTTACAACTTCTTTTTGATGCTCTAAATAATAATTAAGCATTTCTAATAAAGTAAGTACTTTAGGTTCATTATTAACTAATGCAAGTAATATTACTCCAAATGTATCTTGAAGTTGAGTATGTTTATATAATTGATTAAGAAGTACATTTGCATTGCAATCCTTCTTAAGTTCAATAACAATTCTCATACCTTCTCTATTTGACTCATCACGAAGTTCAGTAATACCTTCAATCTTCTTATCTTTTACAAGTTCAGCAATCTTCTCAATAAGTCTTGCTTTATTAACCATATAAGGAATCTCAGATACTATTATTCTCTGCTTTCCATTAGCCATTGGTTCAATATCTGTAACAGCACGAACCTTTATCTTTCCTCTTCCTGTTCTATATGCATCGTTTATTCCATTAAATCCAAGAATCTGTGCACCTGTAGGGAAATCTGGTCCTTTAACTATATCTAATACTTCTTCAATATCTGTAGCTCTGTTTTCTTCTATATAATTATCAATTATTTTAACAACTGCTGTTATTATTTCTCTTAAATTATGAGGTGGTATATTTGTTGCCATACCTACTGCAATACCTGATGTACCATTTACTAATAAATTAGGATATTTACTTGGTAATACAGTTGGTTCCTTTTCTGTTTCATCAAAGTTTGGTATAAAGTCTACAGTATCTTTATTAATATCTGATAACATTTCCATAGATATTTTAGATAAACGTGCCTCTGTATAACGCATGGCAGCAGCTCCATCTCCATCTACAGAACCAAAGTTTCCATGTCCATCTACTAATGGATACCTTGTTGACCATTCTTGAGCAAGTTTAACTAAAGCATCATATATTGAACTATCACCATGTGGATGATATTTACCCATTGTATCACCAACGATACGGGCACATTTTCTATGTGGCTTATCTGGTCCATTATTAAGCTCTATCATTGAATATAATATTCTTCTTTGAACAGGCTTTAGTCCATCTCTAACATCTGGTAACGCTCTTGCAGCGATAACGCTCATTGCATAATCTATATAAGACTTTTCCATAGTCTTTTTCAGGTCTGCATCATGAACTTTATCAAAAATATCGCTATCGTTCATTTTATATCCTCCATATTTTAGTGCAGTGATTTCACTTGCTTGCAATGGTGAAATCACAAATGTCAGAGTGAAAATTTATTTTTCACTCTTATCAGTAGCACTTGTTTTAAACATCTAAATTCTTAACATATCTTGCATTTTCTTCTATAAATTCTCTTCTAGGTTCTACTTTATCTCCCATTAATGTATTAAATGTTATATCAACTTCTGCTTCTTGCTCTGGATCCATTGTTACTTTTAACAATATTCTTTGTTCTGGATCCATTGTTGTATCCCACAGTTGTTGTGCATCCATTTCTCCAAGACCTTTATAACGTTGAATCTTATTATTTTGATCTCTACCAACTTCATCTAATATACTTGCTAATTCTTCATCACTGTACGCATACCATGACTTTTTATTTTTCTCAAGTTTATATAGTGGTGGTTGTGCTAAATATACATAACCTTGCTTTATTAATTCTGGCATAAATCTATAGAAAAATGTTAATAATAATGTTGCTATATGAGCACCATCAACATCCGCATCTGTCATAATAATTATCTTATGATACCTTAATTTACTAATATCAAAATTATCATGAATTCCTGTTCCAAATGCTGTAATCATTGATCTAATTTCATTATTAACAAGTATCTTATCGATTCTTGCTTTTTCTACATTAAGTATTTTTCCACGAAGAGGTAATATTGCTTGAGTTGCCCTATTTCTTGCTGTCTTTGCAGAACCTCCCGCAGAATCTCCCTCTACAATGTAGATTTCACAATTTTCTGGGTTCTTATCTGAACAATCTGCTAATTTTCCTGGAAGAGCCATTCCACCTTCTAATGTAGATTTTCTTGCAACATCTCTTGCTTTTCTTGCTGCTATTCTTGCTCTCTGTGCCATTACTGCTTTATTAATTATAATTTTTGCTACCTGTGGATTCTGCTCTAAGAAATAAGTTAATTGCTCATTAACAATACCTTCAACAGCTCCTCTAGCTTCACTATTTCCTAATTTTTGTTTTGTTTGACCTTCAAATTGAGGATCACCAATCTTAATACTTACTATTGCTGAAAGACCTTCTCTTAAATCATCACCTGATAAATTGTCTTCGTTATCTTTAAGTAATTTGTTAGTTCTCGCATAATCATTAAATACTTTAGTTATTGCACTTCTAAATCCTGTTAAATGAGTTCCTCCTTCTGGAGTTGTTATATTATTAACAAAACTATATGTTGATTCTGCATAAGAACTATTATGTTGAAGTGCTACTTCTACAGCAACTTCATCTTTCTCGCCTTCACAATAAATAACTGTTTCATATAGAGGATCTTTATGTCTATTTATATACTCAACAAATTCTTTAATACCACCTTCATAATGAAATTCTCTTACTTTTGAAGGCTCTTCTCTATCATCACAAAGAACTATTCTTAAATCCTTTGTTAAAAATGCCATTTCTCTAAGTCTTGTTCTTAATGTATCAAAATCAAATACTGTTGTTTCAAATATTGTATCATCAGGCATAAATGTTACTTTTGTACCATTTTTCTTAGAAGTACCAACTTCTTTAAGGGGATACATTACAGTACCTCTTTCATATCTTTGACGATATAATTTACCATCTTTTGATATTTCTACTTCTAACCAATTAGATAAAGCATTTACAACTGAAGCACCAACACCATGAAGTCCTCCTGATACCTTGTATCCTCCACCACCAAATTTACCACCTGCATGAAGTATAGTAAATACAACTTCAACTGCTGGAATACCTGCTTTTTCTTGAATACCAACTGGAATACCTCTACCATCATCTAACACTGTTATTGAATTATCCTTATTAATTGTAACTTCAATACTCTTACAAAAACCTGCTAAAGCTTCATCTACAGCATTATCAACTATTTCATATACTAAATGATGAAGTCCTCTTTCTGATGTAGTTCCTATATACATACCTGGTCTTTTTCTAACAGCTTCTAAACCTTCAAGTATCTGTATCTGTTCTGCTCCATATTCGTTGCTCATTTTAATCCTCCTGATTCATAGTAAATACTTTACTATTATTTACTCTATATACCTTATCTATAATTAACCTACTTTTTATAAAATCATCATAACCTGTACAAGTTATAATAGTTTGAATATCATCTATACTTTTTAATAAATAATCTTTTCTATTATTATCTAATTCAGACATAACATCATCTAATAAAAGAATTGGATTATCTCTTATTATCTGTTTAACTAATTCTATCTCTGCTAATTTAAGTGATAAAGCAGCAGTTCTTTGTTGCCCTTGAGAACCATAAGTTCTTACATCTATATCATTTATATAAAAACTTATATCATCCCTATGAGGTCCTATTCCTGTACTCTGATATTTCATATCAGAATCTCATTTAGTTTTTATATAATCTGCATAATTATCAATAGAAACATTTTTATCATATTCTATTCTTATATCTTCTTTGCCACCTGTTAAATTATGATGTATATTAACAATAATATCATTAAGCATATCTATAAATTCTTCTCTATATTTAATAATATTAATTCCATACTCTACTAACTTATCATCCCATACATCTAGGGTATCAATTAAATCAGGTTTAAATGATATTTTCTTAAGTAAATTATTTCTCTGTATAAGAGTTTTATTATAGTTTACATAATTATAATGATACAATTTGTTAAGTTGACATAATTCTAAATCAATAAATCTTCTTCTTACACCTGGGCTATCTTTTATAATGCTTAAATCCTCTGGTGAGAAAAATATTATATTGATTATTCCAAATAATTCTCCACTCTTTTTAATACTTAAACCATCTATAGCTACACCTTTACTTTTATTCTTTCTAAGGTGCATATCAATCTTATGATTAATATCATTCTTAATTACATTTACTTTAATATGAGATTCCTCTTTATCAAATTTAATAATATCTCTATCTTTACTTCCCCTATGGGATTTGGTAGTTGCTGATAAATAAAGAGCTTCTAATATATTAGTCTTACCTTGAGCATTATCTCCATAAAGAATTGTAGTTCCTTTATCAAATTCTATATTCAAATCTGAGTAATTCCTATAATCACTTATATTTAACGAACTAATATACATAAATGTACCTACTATTTTTCTATGCGAACAGTTTCTCCTTCAAATTCTACAACCATTCCTTCATATAACTTTCTTCCTCTTCTTGTCTCTACTTCTCCATCAACTTTAACTAAACCTGCTGCTATAACTTCTTTAGCAGTAACTCCTGAATCTACTAAACCTGCTGCCTTTAAAGCCTGACCTAATTTAATAAATTCTTCCCTTAATTGTATTACTTCCATAATTATCTCCTAGCTTATTATTGATTAAAAACATTAATATTAACTGGTAATATAAGATAAATATATGAATTATTATCATCTCTAATAAAACAAGGTGATTTTGAATTTACTAAATAAATACTTATATTTTCATCATCTATTACTCTTAATGAATCCATTATAAATCTTGGATTAAATCCTATTATTATATCTTTACCTTCTTTTTCAATCTCTATTTCTTCATTCATAGAACCCATAATAGAATCTATTTTTAAATATAAATTAGAATTATTAATATTTATAATAATTGGTTTTTTATCAGATTCTTTAATAAGTAAAGATGCTCTATCTATACAATCTAAAAATTCCTTTTTATTTATAACAATTTTTGTTTCATAATCAGAAGAAAGCATTTGATCAATTTTATAATATTCACCTTCTAAAAGACGAGAAACAACTTTTGTATTTTCAAATTCAAATAAAATATGCTTATCAGTAAAATATATATTAACTTCATCATCTACATTTCCTGATAATATTTTACTAACGTCTGATAATGTTTTACCAGGAACAACAACCTTTATATTATCATAACTTTCTTTAAGCTTAACATTTCTAATAGATATTCTATGTCCATCAAGAGAAGCTACCTTAAGGTTATCACCTTCTACTTGAAATAATTCACCTGACATTAATTTGTTGCTTTCATTATCTGATATAGAAAATATAGTTTGTCTAATAACTTCTTTAAGAGTAAATTGAGATAATGAAACACATTTATCTTTCTCTACTTCAGGTAAATAAGAAAAATCATCACCTGATTTTCCTGAAATATTAAACTTAGCTTTCTCACATAATATTACTGCTTTATATGATTCATCTGTTTCTATTACTATTTCACTATCTGGAAGTTTTCTTACTATATCAGAAAATAATTTAGCATCTATAGCTATTTTACCATTTTCTACTATATTTCCTTCTACATATGTTTCTATACCTAATTCCATATCATTAGCTGTAAGTTTAATATTTCCTCCAGTAGCCTCTATTAAAATACATTCTAATATAGGTAGTGTAGATTTATTAGATACAGCTTTCATTACAACACTTATTCCAGTAAGCAAATTATTTTTTAAACATGATATTCTCATTTTGTTATTAACTCCTTTCGAGGATAATTTATTAATATAATTATTATTATTTTTAGTAATAGTATTAGTAGGGCATGTTAATAAGTTAAAAATGCTAAAATAGTTGATAAAATATAGGTTTTCTAAAATATAAACATGTTAATTTTAAAAGTAAAAGTTGTTAATAATTATTAAGTTATTAACAATATGAAAATGTGAATTATAATCTAAAATCTTAGGTATAAACACACAATTAACAATATAAATAATGTGTATTAACAACATAATAACAATTAATGTTATTAATTATTAAGGATTAATTTTTTTCTTAATAGTATCTATAGTTAATGATAATTGAGAATTAACTTTCATAGTTTCTTCTATTTTATTAACACCACTAATTACTGTTGTATGATCTCTTCCTCCTACTGAACTTCCTATAAGGTCAAGAGACTTGTCCGTAAGAGTACGGCATAAATACATTGCTATTTGTCTAGCATTAGCAATATCTCTACTTCTCTTCTTAGATATAATATCATCGTAAGGAATATTAAGATGCTCCGAAACAGTTTTAACTATAAGTTCAGGAGTAATATCTCTTATAACATTAGTAGAAATAAGATCCTTAAGTATATCTTCAGTCATCTCTAATGTTATTTCTTGTTTTCCAAGTCTAGAATAAACACTTATTTTATTAAGAGCTCCTTCTAATTCTCTAACATTAGAAACTATGTTATTTGCTATATATTGAAGAACATCGTCAGTAACATTTATACGATCTGTCTCTGCTTTCTTCTGTAATATAGCCATACGAGTTTCATAATCTGGAGAATGTATATCAATAGGAATTCCCCATTCTAATCTTGTACGGATTCTTTCTTCAAGAGTCTCCATTTCCTTAGGAGGTTTATCAGAAGATATAATAATTTGTTTATTAGAATTATATAGTACATTAAATGTATTAAAGAATTCAGTTTGTGTACTATCCTTACCTATAATAAATTGAATATCATCTATAAGTAATACATCTAAGTTTCGATATTTTTCTCTAAATTCTTCATTCTTATTTTTTCTAATTGATTCTATAACTTCATTAGTAAATACTTCTGAAGGAACATATAAAACCTTTGCAGAAGGATTATTCATAAGTATGCGATGAGCTACAGCTTGCATTAGATGAGTTTTACCAAGACCAGCACCACCATATATAAATAAAGGATTATATGAAGATGAAGGGGCTTCTGCTACAGCAACGCAAGTAGCATGAGCATGTCTATTGCTATCGCCAATAATAAATGTATCAAAAGTATACTTAGGATTAAGATTACTTTCATTATTAGAAATAATATTATTAGTAGGTGAATTATTTACAACCTGTTCGTTATTATTATCTTCTATAATAATGTCTATATCATAATTAGTTTCAAATATCTCATTAATACAATCTCTTAGAAATATATTAAATAGTCTATCTTTAATAAACTTGATACCTTGAGTACCAAGCTTCTCATCCATAAGAAAAATAATGGTATTATCTTCAATTTTGTAAAAAGTTAATGGTTTGATCCAAGTCTTTATAAGTATATAAGAAACATCATATTGTACTTCTAGAAGATTGAGAATATCATTCCATTTTGCTTCGATTTTTTCCTTCATATTTGGAAATACCTTTCTATTAAAAAACAGTTAAAAATACATATAAAAGTGTAAAACATACATTACTATAATACAACAAAAGATGGGTAAAGTAAAGCATAGAGGGTGTAAAAAAATGTATAGAAAGTCCTATAAAGACTAGACATAATATTTATAAAAAAATAAAATAATATTATGTATCCCATAATTATGTAATTATAAACAATTAGAATAAGTTGATGAAATAGAGCTAAAATGGACAAATAAACATGAAATCACCATAGTTATCCACAAATTATAAACAAAATGTGGATAAGATTATGTAAATCTAATAATCTAATAAATTAATTACAGTTCAGCCATATAAATTTCTAACACTATATGTATACTAAAAAAAATGTTTTTTCTACATATAGTGTTAGAAATTAGCATGGCTGAACTGTAATTAAAAATATTTAATATTTGCTTGACGTATGGGCATTTATTAAATATAATGGGAGTGATGTTTTTTTAAACAGTTAATTATTTTTAGTTAAATATATATTTGTTTTAACTATAAGTTCGAAGGAGGTGTATTTATAATGAAGATGACATTTCAACCAAAAAAGAGAAAAAGATCAAAAGTTCATGGGTTTAGAAAAAGAATGAGTACTACTAATGGTAGAAAAGTTTTAGCTGCAAGAAGAGCAAAAGGAAGAAAGAAATTATCAGCATAGGTCGCAGTTTTGTGACCTTTTCTTTTCTCTAATAATTAAATGGTGATTATAATGAGAAATATTATATCTTTAAAAAATAGCAGAGAATTTAACGTTGTATATAATAATGGTAAATCATATGCTAATAAATATTTGGTTATGTATATGGTTCCTAATAATACGGAAGAAAATAGAATAGGAATATCTGTTAGTAAAAAAGTTGGAAATAGTGTTATTAGACACAGAGTTACTAGATTAATACGAGAGAGCTACAGACTTAATAAGGACAAACTTATTAAGGGGATTGATATTGTAGTTATAGCTAGAGTAGGTTCGAAGGATAGAAAATATAATGAAATTGAAAGTGCATTTATGCATTTATCAAAGATACATCATATTTTAGGTTAGATGGTGAAATATTGAAAATAATGGGACGAGTTTTTATATATTTAATAAAATTTTATAGAAAATATATATCTCCACTTAAAGGTAGACCAACATGTAAGTTTTATCCTACCTGTTCTCAGTATGCAATTGATGCAATTGAGAAATATGGTATATTTAAAGGTATGTTATTGGCTATATGGAGAATTTTAAGATGTAACCCATTTTCAGAAGGTGGATTTGATCCAGTTCCATAAAGGAGGATAATAGTTAGATGTTTTTAACAGCAGAAAGCGGTATGATATTAGGCCCAATCGCGTGGGTATTAGGTAAGATTCTTAATTGGTTATATAATTTATTGGAAACAGGTGGTGTAGCTAATTTAGGTGTAGTAATTATATTATTTACTATATTAGTTAAAGCTTTAATGATGCCATTAACATATAAGCAACAAAAATCATCAAAGATTAATGCTTTTATTCAACCAGAGATACAGAAGATACAGAAAAAATATAAAGACAAAAAAGATAATGAGTCTGTAATGAAGATGAATGAAGAGACTCAGGCTGTATATAAAAAATATGGAACAAGTATGACAAATGGTTGTTTAACAAGTTTTATTCAACTTCCAATTATGTTTGCTCTATATAGAGTTATTCAAAATGTACCAGCATATGTAGATAAAGTAAGAGAT
>JAVBSN010000085.1:0-26737 GCA_031547045.1 Lachnospiraceae bacterium | reverse complement strand
TATAGAAATAGAGGATATTATCATGGAATTAGTTAATATTAAAGAGTTATTTAGAAATCAAAGTGAATATATAGATAAAGAGGTTTCTATCGGAGGTTGGTTAAGAAGTAAGAGAGATTCTAAGACATTTGGATTCTTAGTAGTTAATGATGGCTCTTTCTTTGAGCCGATTCAAATAGTGTATTCTGATAGTCTTGAGAATTTTAATGATATTAATAAACAAAATGTAGGTGCAGCGGTTATAGTTACAGGAACTTTAGTAGCAACTCCTGATGCAAAACAACCATTTGAGATACAAGCAAAGGAAGTTTTAATAGAAGGCTCTTCAGCTCCAGATTATCCACTTCAAAAGAAGAGACATTCATTTGAATATTTAAGAACAATATCACATTTAAGACCTAGAACAAATACATTCCAAGCAGTATTTAGAGTTCGTTCTCTAATAGCTTATGCTATTCACAAGTTCTTCCAAGAAAGAGAATTTGTATATGTTCATACTCCAATTATTACAGGAAGTGACTGTGAGGGTGCAGGTGAGATGTTCCAAGTTACAACAATGGACCTTGCTAATATGCCTAAGAATGATGATGGTTCAGTTAATTTTGGTGAGGATTTCTTTGGTAAAGCTACTAATCTTACAGTTAGTGGACAATTAAATGGTGAAACATATGCAATGGCATTTAAAAATATATATACATTTGGTCCAACATTTAGAGCAGAGAATTCTAATACAACTAGACATGCAGCAGAATTTTGGATGATTGAACCTGAGATGGCATTTGCAGATTTAAAAGATGATATGATGCTTGCAGAATCAATGTTAAAGTATGTTATTAACTATGTATTAGAGAATGCTCCAGAAGAGATGAATTTCTTTAATCAATTTGTGGACAAGGGGTTACTTGATAGACTTCAAAATGTAGTAAGTTCTGATTTTGCACATGTAACATATACTGAAGCAATAGAACTTTTAGAGAAGCACAATGATGAATTTGAATATAAGGTTTCTTGGGGCTGTGATTTACAAACAGAGCATGAGAGATTCTTAACAGAAAAAGAATTTGGAAGACCTGTATTTGTTACAGATTATCCAAAGGAGATTAAGGCTTTCTACATGAAACTTAATGAAGATGGAAAAACAGTTGCAGCAATGGATTGTTTAGTGCCAGGTATTGGTGAGATTATTGGTGGAAGTCAAAGAGAAGAAGATTATGATAAATTAATAGAGCGTATGAAAGAATTAGATCTAAATGCAGAAGATTATGACTTCTATCTTGACTTAAGAAGATATGGTACAGCAAGACATGCAGGATTTGGTCTTGGATTTGAGAGATGCGTTATGTATTTAACTGGCATGGGTAATATCAGAGACGTAATTCCATTCCCTAGAACTGTTGGTAACTGTGAACTTTAAGAGTTAAGTGAAAGGAGATATAGCAGTTTGCTATAGAAAATTTATGAGTAAAATATATATACCAGATAATTATGAAGCAACATTAGATATAAAAGCTACTGAAATAGCTATAAAAAGAGTTAAGGATTTCTTTCAAAGAGAATTGGCTGCTCAACTTAATTTAAGAAGAGTATCAGCTCCTTTATTTGTAATGCCGGATTCAGGTTTAAATGATGACCTTAATGGTATTGAAAGAGCAGTAAAGTTCGGTATTAAGGAACAATACGATAAAGAAGCAGAAATAGTTCATTCGCTAGCAAAGTGGAAGAGAATGGCCCTTAAAAAATATGGATTTTCTGAGGGTGAAGGCTTATATACAGATATGAATGCTATTCGTAGAGATGAAGAAACTGATAATATTCATTCAATCTTTGTTGATCAATGGGATTGGGAGAAGATTATTAATAAAACAGAGAGAAATGTTGATACATTAAAAGATGTGGTTAAGTCTGTTTATGAAGCACTTAGAGTAACTGAAAAGTATATTGCTAATAGATATAATTATGTAGAATGTTTTCTTCCGGAGGAGATTACATTTGTTACATCTCAAGAATTAGAAGATAGATACCCTGATTTAACATCAAAGGAAAGAGAATATGAAGCTACAAAAGAATACGGTGCAGTATTTTTAATGGAAATTGGTGATAAACTTGAATCAGGAGAGAAACATGATGGTAGAGCACCAGATTATGATGATTGGAAGCTTAATGGGGATATTATCATATACTATCCTATATTAGATATAGCTTTAGAATTATCTTCAATGGGTATAAGAGTTGATGAAGTAACTCTTAAAGAGCAATTAGAAAAGGCAGGATGCCCAGAAAGAGCAAATATGCCATTCCAAAAAGCATTACTTAATGGCGAACTTCCTTATACAGTTGGTGGAGGAATTGGTCAGTCAAGAATATGTATGTTCTTCTTAAGAAAAGCTCATATTGGGGAAGTTCAAGCTTCAATATGGCCAGACGATATATTAGAATATGCTGAGCGTAGAGGCGTACATATCTTATAAGAGTATACCATATCTACTAAAGTCGAAAACACCCTACTAAGTAATAATAGTATCCAAAATATTATGAGAAAACATAATATTTTGGATTTTTTATTATGTATATTGCATGTAATTTAGATGAAATTACCCAAAAAAAATTAAAAAAGGAGGTTTTTTGCATAAAGTCATCAAAAATAATAGAGATAATATTGATAAAAGGCAAAAAAATGTATCAAAATGACTTAAATTTTTTGTAAAATTGCATAAAAGACGTTTCCTTTTTTGGATGATAGTGGTATAATACACAGTATATTAAACTACGTGCAGAAGGGGTGACATTATGATTAAGAAAGAAATGATAGCCATGCTTTTAGCAGGCGGACAAGGTAGCAGATTAGGCGTTTTGACATCAAGACTTGCTAAGCCAGCAGTTGCTTTCGGTGGTAAATACAAGATTATTGATTTTCCATTAAGTAATTGTATTAATTCGGGCGTCGATACAGTGGGGGTTCTTACTCAATATAGACCATTAAGGCTTAATCAACATATAGGTATAGGAATACCTTGGGATTTAGATCGTAGCATTGGTGGAGTTACAGTATTACCACCATACGAGAAGAGTAATAATAGTCAATGGTATACTGGTACAGCTAATGCCATATATCAAAATCTAGAGTATATGGAGTATTACAATCCTGATTATGTACTAATATTATCTGGTGACCATATATATAAGATGGATTATGAGGTAATGTTAGATTTTCATAAATCTACAAAGGCAGACATTACACTTGCTACATATGAAGTTCCAATTGAAGAAGCAAGTAGATTTGGTGTTGTAATTACAGACGAGGATGGTTGTATTCAAGAGTTTGAAGAGAAACCAGAGAATCCTAGAAGTAATAAAGCATCTATGGGTATTTATATATTCAACTGGAAGATTCTTAAGAATGCTTTACAAGTTATGAAGGACGAGCCATCATGCGATTTTGGTAAGCATATTATTCCATATTGCCATGAACAAGGTAACAAGGTTTGTGCATATGACTTTAAGGGATATTGGAAGGATGTAGGAACTTTAGGTTCATATTGGGAAGCTAATATGGAGTTAGTTGATATAATACCAGAATTTAATTTATATGAAGAATTTTGGAGAATATATACTAAGAGTGATGTTCTTCCACCACAATATATTGCAGATGCAACGAAAATTTCTAAGAGTATACTTGGTGAAGGTACAGAAGTATATGGCGAGATAAGTAATTCAGTTATAGGTTCTGGTGTAACAATTGGTAAGGGTGCCATTGTTAAAGATTCTATAATTATGAATGGTACTGTTATTGGTGATGGAGCTGTAGTTGACAAAGCAGTTATTGCAGAGAATGTAATTGTTGGAGATAATGTTGAATTAGGAATTGGCAAGGAAGAACCTAATGATTTGGCACCTCACATTTATTCATTTGGTCTTGTAACTATAGGTGAAGGTTCAGTAATACCTGATAATGTTAAGGTAGGTAAGAACACAGCTATATTTGGACCAACGACAGAAGACGAATACCCTGATGGATTATTAAAATCAGGTTCTAGTTTAATAAAGGTAGGTGATTTGGCATGAGAGCTATAGGAATTATACTAGCAGGTGGAAACAGCAATCGAATGGGCGACTTATCAGCCAAAAGAGCGATAGCAGCCATGCCTGTTACAGGAAGTTATAGAGCAATAGATTTTTCATTAAGTAACATGACTAATTCAAATATTCAGAAAGTAGCTGTGTTTACACAATACAACTCACGTTCACTAAATGAACATCTTAATTCTTCAAAATGGTGGGACTTTGGTAGAAAACAAGGTGGATTATTCATATTTACACCAACTATTACAGCAACTAATAGTTATTGGTATACAGGCACAGCGGATGCATTGTATCAAAATATTAATTTCTTAAAGAGTAGTCATGAACCATATGTAGTTATTGCTTCTGGTGATGGTGTATACAAATTAGATTATAATAGAGTATTAGAAGATCACATTCGTAAAGGTGCAGATATAACAGTGGTTTGCAAAGATATTAATCCAGGAGAAGATGATATTAGCAGATTTGGTATTGTTAAGATGGATCCTGATTCAAGAATAGTAGATTTTGAAGAGAAACCATTAGTTGCACAGACTTCAACAGCATCAATAGGTGTATATGTAATAAGAAGAAGACAACTTATCGAATTATTAGAGGCATGTGCCAAAGAAGGTAGAAGTGATTTCGTTAAAGATATTCTTGTTCGTTATAAGAATGTTAAGAAGATATATGCATATAAGATGGATTCTTATTGGAGAAACATTGGTACTGTAGATTCATATTACAAGACTAATATGGATTTCTTAGATAAAGATATTAGAAATTATTTCTTTAGAGAATATCCAGATGTATATTCAAAAGTAGATGATTTACCACCAGCAAAATATAATGGGGATGCTATTGTGGAAAATAGTTTAGTTTCAAGTGGATGTATAATTAATGGTACTGTGGAGAATTCAGTATTATTCAAGAAGGTTTATGTTGGAAATAATTGTGTAATAAAGAATTCTATTATACTTAATGATGTTCACATTGGTGATAATTCTTATATTGAGAATTGTATAATTGAGAGTAGGGACACTTTACGTGCTAATACTATTCATACTGCCGAACCAGGACAGATTAAAGTAGTAGTGGAGAAGAATATTAGATACGCATTATAATTACGAGAATGTGCACGTAAGGGGGTAACTTATGGAGATAACAGATATCAGAGTTAGAAAAGTTAACAAAGAAGGAAAGATGAAAGCAGTAGTTTCTATTACAATAGATGACGAGTTTGTAGTACATGACATTAAGGTAATAGAAGGAGAGAAGGGATTGTTTATAGCAATGCCAAGTCGCAAAGCAAATGATGGCGAATATAGAGATATTGCTCATCCGATTAATTCTAAAACAAGAGAACGTATTCAAGAACTTATTCTTCAAAAGTATGAAGTAGCGATAAGAGAAGAAGCTTATGAAGAAACTGTTATAGCGTAGCAATAAATAATTGTATATTGAGGAGCAGGATTTTAATTCTGCTCCTTTTTATGTTTAAGAGATTTTCATTTGTTATTTTTGTATAAAATCATTATAAATTATATAAAAATATAGACTATTTGACTAAAATATTGTAAAATTATAAGGTAAGAGTCGATAATTTTGCAAATATTTTATTGGAATTGTGTAATAAGACACAAAACTTTAAAATATAATATGCAAATACATGCTAGCATTTACGAAAAGGGGGCTTGCATATGGGTATTTACACCTCAGAAAACATTAGAAACGTGGTATTGCTTGGTCATGGCGGATGTGGAAAATCCACATTGATGGAGACTATGGCATATGTAACAGGAATTACTAAGAGAATGAAGAAGACAGAAGAGGGAGGCACTGTTAGTGATTATGATAAGGAAGAGATTAGTAGACAAATATCTGTAAACTTATCTATGTTACCAGTTGAATGGGAAGGTACTAAAATTAATGTATTAGATACACCTGGTTCCTTTGACTTTAAAGGAGAAGTGTATCAAGCATTAAGTGTAGCAGATGGAGCAATTATATTAATTTCTGGTAGAGATGGAGTATTAGCAGGAACTATTAAGGCCTTTGAGTATTGTAAGGAAATGAATATACCATGTATGGTATTCGTTGCAGATATGGACGATCCAGAAGTTGACTTTATGAAAACAGTAAATAAGTTAAAGGAATGGTACGGAAAACAAATAGCACCATTTCATCTACCGCTTTATGAAGAGAATGAATTTGTTGGATTTGTAAATGTTGTAAAGATGGGCGGTAGAAAGTTTAAGAATGATGGAACATATGAGGAATATGATGTTCCAGATAGTGATACACCAGATGAAGAATTAGATGCTTGTCGTGAAATGATATTAGAAGCAGTTGCAGAAACTTCAGAAGAATTAATGGATAAGTTTTTTAATGGAGAAGAATTTACACAAGAAGAAATATCTATGGCACTTAGAGAAAATGTGCATAATGGAACAATTATACCAGTATTAATGGGTGAAAGTATTAATGGAAAAGGTATAAGAATGTTATTAACTTGTATTGAGAAATATTTTTCTTCACCAGCAGGTCCATTATTGAAGAAGGAAGGAAAAGATGAGAAAACAGGGGATGTATTTTATGCAGATTATGATGAAAGTAAACCTCTTTCAATGTATATATTTAAGACAATAGTTGATCCGTTTATTGGAAAGTTTTCATTGTTTAAAGTGTGCTCAGGTGTAGTAAAGCAAGGAATGTCTGTATATAATTGTGAAAAAGATATTGAAGAAAAGATTGCTAAACTATATACCTTTATAGGTGGTAAGGCTGTGGAAGTAACGGAATTACATGCAGGCGATATTGGAGCCGTAGCAAAACTTTCTGGTACTAAAACAGGTCATACACTTTCTACCAAATCTAATCCTATTACATTTGAATCATTTGAGATGCCAGTACCATATACCTTTATGGCGTATCAGATTAAGCAAAAGGGAGATGAAGATAAAGTATCTTCAGCATTACATAAATTAATGGATGAAGACTTAACATTAAAAGAAGTAAATGACAAAGCCAATGGTCAACTCTTACTATATGGTATAGGAGAACAACAATTAGATGTTGTAGTAAGTAAATTAAAGAATCGTTACAAAGTAGAAATAGAACTTGTTGAGCCCAAGGTTGCATATAAGGAAACAATTCGTAAGAAAGTGTTGGTACAAGGACGACATAAGAAACAATCAGGCGGACATGGACAATTTGGTGATGTAAAGATGGAATTTGAACCATTAGGTGATAATTCTATAACTTATGAATTTAACGAAAAAGTATTTGGAGGTGCAGTTCCTAAGAACTACTTCCCAGCTGTTGAAAAAGGAATAGAAGAAAGTTGTAAGGCAGGACCACTTGCAGGCTATCCAGTGGTTGGAGTTAAGGCAACATTAGTTGATGGTTCATATCATCCAGTTGATTCCTCAGAGATGGCATTTAAGATGGCATCAACTATAGCATTTAAAAATGGTGTTTTAGAGGCTAGTCCAGTATTGCTAGAACCTATAGTGGAATTAAAAGTTCTAATACCAGACAAATTTACTGGTGATATAATGGCTGACTTAAATAAACGTAGAGGACGTATTATTGGAATGAATCCAATTGGTGAGAAGAAACAAGAGATTGTTGCAGAAATCCCAATGAAGAGTTTATTAAGTTATTCAACAACCTTACTATCTATGACTGGTGGAGCAGGCGAATACAAATATGAATTTGCAAGATACGAAGAGATGCCAGCAGATGTACAGAAGAAAATTTTAGAAAAGAAATAACAATTAAACATTATTAAATAAGGTGAAGCATCTTGTAATAAAGTTGCTTCACTTTTAATTTGAAGAAATGGGTACTGGTATGGTATACTATTATCACTTGGCAAGGTGTTGCCGAGCCTAGTGAGAATGCATACCTAGACACTTAATGAGGTGTTATCGAATTTAGTGGCTACGGTATACTATTATCACTTAACAATGTACACTGAGTGCAAAGTGTACTCTTTTGCTATGTTTACAAATAATTGATTAAAAATATTAACCGATGGGAGATTTTAAAATGGATAAAATAAAAGCAGTTATACTAGCAGCAGGAAAAGGAACAAGAATGAAATCAGAGCTACCAAAGGTAATACATGAGGCGTTAGGAAAACCAATGGTAAAGTATTCTATAGATGCAGCAAAGGGTGCTGGAGCAACAGATATATGTTTGGTTGTAGGTCATAAATCAGAGTTAGTTAGAGAAATTGTTGGAGACTCAGTGACTTATGTAGAGCAAACAGAACAATTAGGAACAGGTCATGCTGTAAAATGTGCTCTTGATTTTATAGGTGAAGAAGGAGATACTCTTGTTCTATGTGGAGATACACCTCTTATTACAGGAAAAACATTAAAAGAATTAGTTGATAAACATAAGGAAATGAATAATACTATTACAGTATTATCTACAATTGTTGATGAACCAACAGGATATGGAAGAATAGTTCGTAACCACAATGGAGAGTTCTTGAAAATTGTTGAGCAAAAGGATGGAACAGAAGAAGAATTAGCAGTTAGGGAAATTAATTCAGGAATGTATTTATTTAACTCAAAGGCATTATCAATGAGTTTAGGTATGCTTAATAATAATAATTCTCAAGGTGAATTTTATTTAACAGATACCCTTGAGATAGTTAAGAATGAAGGCTTAGGAAAAGTAAATGCATATGTTATCCAAGATTCAGACGAGATAAAGGGTGTTAATTCTAGGGAACAATTAGCAGAGGCAGAAGACATATTAAGAAGTAGAATGTAGAGATAATATATTTATAACTACGATATGGATACAAAAATAACGTAAAGTAAATATGCAATCAAATAGGAGTTTATATGAAAATAATAGTAGGATTAGGAAATCCAACGGATAAATATGCTGGAACAAGGCACAATGTAGGATTTGCAGTCATAGATGAATTAGCAGATAAATATAATATTAGTGTTGACGGTAAACAACATAAAGCTTTCTACGGAAAAGGTGTTATAGCAGGTGAGAAAGTAGTGCTTGTAAAACCCCAAACATTTATGAACTTAAGCGGTGAAAGCGTAGGTGCATTTAGTAATTACTATAAGGTTAATATTGAAGATATAATAGTTATATATGATGATATTAATTTAGGTGTGGGACAACTGAGAATACGAGAAAAAGGTAGTGCAGGTGGTCATAATGGAATGAAAAATATTATTGCTCATCTAGGCATGGATAATTTTCCGAGAGTGAGAGTTGGAGTTGGAGAAAAGCCTAGAAATTATGACTTAGCAGACTATGTATTATCTAGATTTTCAAAAGATGAATTACCGTTGATTCGTGAAGGTTGTGAAGATGCAGCAGATGCAATAGGAATAATGATTACAGAAGATATATCAAGTGCTATGAATAAGTATAATGTTAAGAGAAAGTAGAGGCTATTAATGGAGGCATTAAAGGCACCACTAAGAAAGTGTAAACAGTTTAGTGAAATTATAGATTATGTTGCAGAAGAAAATACACCAGTCCATGTTTCTGGTTTAGGTGATGTAGAACGATGCTATTTTATGGATGGCATAGGAGATAATAGTAAGTATAGATTAATAGTGACCTATAGCGATCAAAGGGCTAGAGACTTATATGAAAAATACAGATTTTTTGATAAGGAAGTATATGTATATCCAGCAAAAGATTTATTGTTTTATAGTGCAGATATTCATGGAAATACTATTGCAAAGCAAAGACTTGAAGTTATAGAAACATTAGCTACTAAAAAAAGTGGAACAGTAATCTTAACTATAGATGCTTTACTAGACAGACTTCCTAAGAAGGAAGAATTTATTAGAAATGTCATCGAAATAAAAGATCAAGACACAATCGATATTTATAAACTTACAGAAACTTTAGTTGAGTTTGGTTATGAAAAAAATGATTGGGTAAATGGTGCAGGACAGTTTGCAGTTCGTGGAGGAATAATAGATATATATCCACTTACTGGAGAGTGCCCTTATCGTATTGAATTATGGGGAGAAGATGTAGATTCTATTAGAAGTTTTGATGTTGAGAGTCAGCGTTCAATTGAGAAGATAGAAGAACTTATTATATATCCAGCCACCGAAATAGTTTTATCTAAGGATAGGATTGAAAAAGGATTAAAGAAGATATGTAAGGAACATAAGGAATTTGCTGCAAGTTTAAAGAAAACATTTAAAACAGAAGAATATGCAAGAATTAATAAGGCAATAGATGCCCTAAAAGAAGAACTTATAGAATTTAATGCTGCTATAGGTATAGATAGTTATATAAATTATTTTTATGATGAAGTAGTATCCTTTCTGGATTATTTTGATGAATCAACATTTATATATATTGATGAACCAGCAAAAGTTTTAGAAAGAGCTGAAGGTTCGTGGGTTGAATTTAGCGAAAGTATGAAGGGACGTTTAGAGGGTGGATATATTCTTCCAGGTCAGGCTAATGTTTTATATGATTATAATGAAATCTTAGCAAAATTAAATTTTAGAAAGACAGTTATATTTTCGTATTTCGGTGAAGAAATAGAGCAATTAACTAGCAAGAAACAAGTTTTTATTGAAGGTAAAAGTGTTACTACTTACAATAATAGCTTTGATTTACTTACAAAAGATATTGTAAAGTGGAAAAAGGATAAGTATAGAATTGTTGTAGTGTCACCTTCTGTTACAAGAGGGAAAAGACTGGTAGAAGATTTAAGGGATAGGGATATAGTAAGTTTCTATATGGAAAATGCAGATAGAGCATTAGAGCCTACAGAAGTATTGATTACTACAGGAAGATTATCTAATGGATTTAGAATAGATGATATGAAATTAGTGGTAATTAGTGAAAGTGATATATTTAGTGTAAAATCAAATAGGCGTAAGCGTAAAAAGCCTATATACACTGGGGAGAAAATAAATAGCTTTGCAGATATATCTGTAGGTGATTATGTAGTACATGAGAGACATGGACTTGGAATATATAAAGGTATAGAAAAAATAGAAGTAGATAAGATTGCAAAGGATTATATTTGTATAGAATATAAGGGTGGAAGCAAATTATTTATATTAGCATCTCAATTAGATGCTATTCAAAAATACTCTAGTGCTGAAGGTAGGGCCCCTAAATTAAATAGATTAGGTGGAACTGAATGGGAAAAGACTAAGACTAGAGTGAAAGGTCAAGTAAAAGAAATTGCTAAGGAATTAGTAGAATTATATGCAATTAGGCAGTCTAAAGAAGGCTATCAATATTCAAAGGACAGTATTTGGCAAAAAGAATTTGAAGAAATGTTCCCTTATGAGGAAACTGATGATCAAGACAAAGCAATATCAGAAACAAAATCCGATATGGAGAGCAAAAAGATAATGGATAGACTTATTTGCGGAGATGTTGGATTTGGTAAAACGGAAGTTGCTATAAGAGCAGCATTTAAAGCAGTAGGGGATAGTAAGCAAGTTGCCTATCTTGTACCTACAACAATTCTAGCACAACAACATTATGCAACGTTTTTGGAGAGAATGAAGAATTACCCAATAACAGTAAAAATGTTGTCTAGATTTTGTACCCCTAAAGAGCAGAGAGAAATAATCGAAGGATTAAAAAGTGGTCAAGTAGATATAGTTATTGGAACACATAAGCTACTATCAAAAAGTATAGATTACAAAAATCTAGGTCTTTTGGTAATAGATGAAGAACAGCGCTTTGGTGTTTCTCACAAAGAAAAAATAAAGCAATTAAAGAAGGATATAGATGTATTAACCTTAACAGCTACGCCTATTCCAAGAACTCTTCATATGAGTTTAATTGGAATAAGAGATATGAGTTTATTGGAGGAGCCTCCTGTAGATAGAAGAGCAATTCAAACCTATGTATTAGAGTATAATAAGGAACTTATTAGAGAAGCAATTAATAGAGAACTTGCAAGAGGCGGACAGGTATACTATGTATATAACCGAGTAAATAATATTGAAGAGATAACTAACCAACTTAAGGATATTCTTCCTGATGCAAGAATCACATTTGCACATGGGCAAATGAAGGAAAGAGAACTTGAAAATATAATGTATCAATTTATTAATAAAGAAATTGATGTGTTGGTAACAACAACTATTATTGAAACAGGACTTGATATTGCAAATGCAAACACTATGATAATACATGATGCAGACAAATTTGGATTATCTCAGTTATATCAACTAAGAGGAAGAGTTGGACGTTCTAATAGAAGCGCATATGCATTTTTAATGTATAAAAGAGACACAATGCTAAAGGAAACAGCAGAGAAACGTCTTAAAGCTATTAGAGAATTTACTGATCTGGGTTCAGGCTATAAAATAGCAATGAGGGATTTAGAGATCAGAGGAGCTGGAAATCTATTAGGTGCAGATCAATCAGGACATATGGAAGCAGTAGGATATGATTTATATTGCAGAATGTTAAATGATGCAGTTAAAGAAGAAAAAGGTGAAGCAGTTATGGAAGATTTTGATACTGTTATAGACCTTCCAGTTGATGCATATATACCAGCAACATATGTAAAAAATGAATTTGTTAAACTAGAATTATATAAACGAATCTCTCAAATCTCAAATCATGAGGACTATGACGATATAATTGATGAGATTACGGATAGATTTGGGGATATGCCTCAAGTTGTGTATAATTTAATAAATATATCATTAATGAAAGCTATGGCTAAAAAAGTATATGTTACTGAAATATCCAAGAAAACAAATGATATTAAAATAACAATGTATCCTAAGGCAAAAGTTAATGCTGATAAAGTTAATGAATTATTAGATAAATATAAGGGCAAAATGAAGATAATAATAGGTATGGAACCTATATTCACATTGGATACTAAGGATATAATTACGAAAGACTTACTTATTTGTGTTCAAAATGTGATAAATGACCTAAACGTATTGCTTGAAAAATAAAAATGTACTAAAATGTGTAAAGTAGGTTAGAAAATAATTTGTATAAAATAAATTAAGGAGCAAGAATGATGAAAAAAATAAGTATAAGACACGTAGCATTAATTATGTCTATGATTCTTTTAATGGGGGCATTAGTTGGCTGTGATGGTAAAACACCAGATACTGAGGGTGGTAAGGAAACAGGATTTATAGATAACACTAATGCTAGTAAAACAGAAGTTATGAAAATTGGAGATGAGATAGTATATCTGGATGAAGTAAATGTATATGCATTACAATACGCTTATGCATTTGCATTAACAACAAAGGATCTTGATGTTGTTACTGGTGAAAATACAACTTATAATGATTATCACAAGGAGCAACTTTTATCAAAGATTCGTGAGGCAAAGATAGAATATATAGTTGCTAAGCAAGAAGGTATAGAGTTATCAGAAGATCAGTTAACTGCAATTGAAACAGGCGTTAAGAACTTTATGAATGCAATGGATGATACAATGTTATCTTATTTTGGCATTACAGAGGATATTGTTCGTAAATGTTTTGTAGAACAAATGTATAATACTGCATTAGAAGCAACTGTTGAATATGAAGGTGATATAGAAGATTATCAAATTACAACTATTTATTATTTAACATTTTTAACAGTACAAATGGATGAAGAAGGTAATCTTGTTGCTGATGAAGCAGGAAACCCTATGAAACTTAGTGATGATGATATAGAAGATGTTAAGAAAAAAGCTGATGAAGCTTTAGAAAAAGTAAATAATGGTGAAGATATTGAAAAAGTTGCAGAAGAGTATAATCTTACCTATACTTCTGGTGAGCAAAGTAGTGTATATGGAAACTTTACAGAAGAGATGAATGCAGAGATTGAGAAATTAGAAGATGGTCAAGTATCAGATATATTTGAAAGTCCTTATGGATATAATATAATAAAAATGATTACTAAGAATGATGAAGAAGCAGCTGTAAACTTTAAAGATTATTATAAAGATTCTTTAAGAGATCAAGCCCTTCTTGATAAGCAAACAGAGTGGTTTAAATCTGTTGAAATAGATGTAGTTAATGATATGTATGAAGGGGTATGGGATAAGTTCTCATTTGTTCCATTTACAACATGGTTTGAAAAGTTAGAATTAAATACTAATAATCAATAAAATATTATACAAAAGTATAGAATATCTCTGTTTAAGGAGGTTTTTGAGTGAGTAAGTTTTTAAATAAGATTATTGCAATAGCATGTATTATAATTGTGATTTCTTTAACTGGATGTAGTAAAGAGGAATCGACAAATGAATTATCATCTAAAGATGCTGTATTAAAAGTAGGAAGTGAAAACATAACATTTAGTGAGGTGTGGATATATGCTAATACTATAAAAGATGGATATGAATCTGCATATGGAAATGGTATATGGAATCTATCTGTTGATAATAGTGAAGATGGAACACTTACTATAGGCGATATAACAAGAAGAGATGTTATTGAGACAATAATTAGAACAAAAGTATTAGTATCAAAGGCATCAGAATATGATGTAACATTAAGTGGCGAAGAAAAAGAAGCTGTTAATAAACAATCTAAAGAATTCTTTGAGCATTTAACTGATGAAAATATTGAAGAATGTGGAGCTAGTGTAGAACTTGCCATGAAGGTATTTGAAGAAAATGCAATAGCTGATAAAGTATATGCTAAGATATTAAAGGGCAATACCTATGAAGTATCAGAGGAAGAAGCTAGAATGACTACTATATTTGATATGGTATTTGAGACTTATAATATTGATGAAGAAGGCAATCCTATACCCTATACAGACGAAGAGAAAGAGCTTCGTTTAGATGAAGCTAATAATGCATTTAGTAAGCTTGCTACTAGTGAAAATGTAATAATTGAAGATATAGTAAGCGAATATAATTTAAAATATGCAAGCAATCATACTTTATCCTATGATGAAATGCTTACAGAGTACGGCGAAAAGGCATGCTCGGTTATATATGCATTATCAGATGGAGCGTGTAGTTCGGTAATATCAACAGATTACGGGTATCATATTGTTAAAATGATAGCATCAACAGATAAAGAAGCAACAACAGCAAATAGAGATAAACTCAACAAAGAAAATGAGAAAAAGTATTTTAATGAAGTATATGCTGGTTGGAGAAAATCTGCAGTAGGTAATTTTAATTATGATAAAGATGTAAATACAGAAGTATATGATAGAATTAAATTTTAAAATTAGTACTTTGTTATAATTATATTAGAGAAGATTAATAAAAAAGTAAAATATGACCTCTTAATATTTGATAAGATTTATAATAGAAATGTAAATCTTAATGAATATAGGAGGTTATTTTTATGAAAAAGATTATATATTTATTTATACAAAGTATATTATGTTTATTAGGTAGTTTATCAATAATATATTATATAGCACTTGTAGCCTCTGTTGGGTTTGGAAATATAGCTTATATTATGTGGTTAATGTTAGGAGTTTTAATGTTGGGAATATTAATAGTACTAATGTTAAATAGGAAGGATATAATACGAGTTCCTAAGTGGATAAAAGTAGCATTTAATACAAGTTTTATAATGGGTATGACTATATTTACTATAACGTTGGGATGTATTGTATTTGTATCTAATGATAATCCACCAGAAGATGTAGATTATGTAATAGTTCTAGGAGCAGGGCTTAATGGAAAAAATCCTTCACTAACATTAAAATATCGTTTAGATGAAGCTTATAACTATTTAGAAAATAATGATAATACAAAGGTTGTTGTAAGTGGCGGACAAGGATCAGATGAGATAATTTCAGAAGCAGAGGCAATGAAAAATTATCTTGTAGATAAAGGATTGAATGAAAATAGAATAATTATGGAAGATAAATCTACAAGTACGATGGAAAATCTTGAGTATTCAAAGCAATATACAGAAGAGGGTTCTAGTATAATAGTTATTTCAAATGATTTTCATATGCTAAGAGCAGTATACATAGCTAAACAATGTGGATATGAAGAAGTCTATGGCTGTGGTGCAAAGTCAGTTAAATGGATGATACCAGCTTATTATTCAAGAGAAGTAGTGGCAGTTATTAAGGATGTTATTTTGAAAATATAATAAAAAATAAATATTGACATTGAATGTAAAGAAAACTATACTTTTACTATGAACAAACTATAATGTTAAGGAAGGTATAGAAATGAACCCAGAAAATAAGAAACAAAATATTTTTATGAGTATACTATTAACTATATTGCCACTGATAGTAGGATTTGGAGTACAAATCGGAGGAGCAATTATTGGGGTTATTATAATTAGTGTTAAGGTTGGTATTGAGATTGGGCTAAGTGGAGGAGTTGCTGATCCTAATTTAATAACTACAGAAATATATAATTCCTTATATAATGGATCTACATTATATATAATTACGTTAATTACAGTTGGGGTTACTGCTGTTATTTTTCCGTTATGGTATTATTTATCGGTTAGAAAAGAACCAAAACCAGAATATAAAAATATTTTAAATTTTAAAAGTATAATATATATAATTATACTAGGTGTATTAATACAAATTTGTTTATCAGAACTATTAGATATTATATTACCTCTATTTCCTCGTACATTTGAGAAATATATGAGTTTAATGGAAAATATAGTGTTTGAGGACTCGGTAATTTTAACAACAGTATTAACAGTAGTATTTGCACCAATAGCAGAAGAATGTATGACTAGAGGTTTGACAATGAATGCAGCAAAGAAATATATGCCATTATGGGTAGCTAATATAGTTCAAGCTGTTATATTTGGTATATATCATGGAAATATAGTACAAGGAATATATGCATTTTTCATTGGATTACTATGTGGATGGATAGCTATAAAATCTAAATCAATATTACCAGCAATATTATTACATTTGGTTATTAATGGATCAGCATTATTTGTCACATATATAATACCGACATTTGTGCAAGAATCAAAACTTCTAACAGGTATTTTAAGTCTTGTTACAGGTGCTATAATTTTCCTTATGCTTAAGTTTATTAAGGTATATAAGGTAAAGGAATAATATGAATAGAAAACGTGTAATGTAAAATGGAGATATAGAATGGAAATTTTAGTTGATGCAGATGCATGTCCTGTAGTCAGGTTAGTAGAGAAGATAGCAAAAGAAAATGGCATTGCAGTAACACTTTTATGTGATACTAATCACGTGCTTCAATCAGATTATAGTAACATAAAGGTTATAGGAGCTGGTGCAGATGCAGTAGATTTTGCACTTATAAACCTAAGTAAACGTGGTGATATTGTCGTGACACAGGATTATGGGGTAGCAGCCTTAGCTTTGGGAAAAGGAGCATATGCAATTCATCAATCAGGAAGATGGTATACAAATGAAAATATCGATCAACTACTAATGGAACGCCATATGGCAAAAGAAGCACGTAGGGCTTCTAAGAAGAATCATATGAAGGGACCTAAAAAGAGAACTGTAGAGGATGATGAAAGATTTGAGGCATCTTTTCGTAAGTTAATTGAAAGTGCTATTATGTAGATTGTTATTTATTGTAAATGGGGATGCGATTCAGGGTTGTTGCATCCCTATTTTTTAGTGGGATGACGTTGAATTGAAGTATAAAAAATAGTATAATAAAAGATATAAACTTTAAAGAGGTTTCATTAGGAGGTGTCAGCTTGAAATATAATCAAGGATTAATTTATACAAATGAGAACTGTATTGGATGTAACAGATGTATTTCAGGTTGCCCTATTTTAGGTGCTAATGTTTCTAGTATGGAAGATGGGAAAAATCGAATTTATGTAGATGGGAATAGATGCATTCATTGTGGTAGATGTCTGAAAACGTGCAGACATAATGCAAGAGAATATCGTGATGATACAGAGCGTTTTATAGGGGATTTGGCAAAGGGAGATGCTATTTCAATAGTGGTAGCACCGGCTGTATATATTAATATGGCAGAAAAGACAAATAATCTATTTGGATATTTAAAATCTTTAGGTGTAAATAAGATATACAATGTAAGTTATGGAGCAGATATTACAACATGGGCATATTTAAAATATATTGAAGAAAATCAATTAGAAGGTGGCATATCTCAACCTTGTCCTGCAGTTGTAAATTATATAGAAAAGTATTGTAAGGAGTTACGGGAAAAATTAATACCGATTCATTCACCATTAATGTGTAGCGCTGTTTTTATACAGAAATATTTAGGAAATAGTGACAAATTAGCATTTATTGGGCCTTGTGTTGCAAAGAAAGACGAGATTGATGCAATAGAAACAGAAGGAATGGTAAGCTATAATGTTACCCTACAACACTTAATGGAGAGATTAGGAGATATTTCTTTACAGCAATATTATGGTGAAGAGGAGCCGCTGGATATTGGTTTAGGTACGGTTTATTCTATGCCAGGAGGACTGGCTACTAACGTAGAAAGATTTGTTGAACGTGATAAGATGATACGCCAGCTAGATGGTGAGAAGAGGGTGTATCCATATCTTTGTGAATATAGTGAGAGAATTAAGCGGGGTAAAGAATTACCTTTTCTAGTTGACGTGCTTAATTGTTGTCAAGGTTGTAATTATGGAACAGCAACAAGAACTCAATTTGAATTGGATGATGACATTCTTTTTGAACTCCAAAAAAAGAGAAATCGACAATTGGATGAAGTGGGAGAAGATCCTTTTGAAGAGTGTATTTCACCTAAGGAAAGCATGAAACGTCTGAATAAAAGATTTGAGAAGTTGAATATAAATGACTTTAGTCGTACATATCATGTTTATGAGGAAGAGTATAAGTATCCTATGATAGAAGAAAAGTATCAGAAAGTTTTTCATAGTATGCACAAAGATAGTAAAGAATCACAAGAAATCAATTGTCATTCTTGTGGATATGATACCTGTACTATGATGGCAGAGGCTATATTTAACGAATATAATTATAAAGAAAATTGTGTTCACTATGTTAAAGATGAGAATTTACGCATGTATTATACTGATATTGCTACTGGGATTCCAAATATAAATGCAATTAATAAGTTTTTAGAAGATAGAATACAGGAAAATAATGCTTATGGTTACATAGCCATTAATCTTAATATTAAGAATTTTAAATGGATTAATCAGATATTTGGTAGTACACAAGGGGATAAAGCTCTTTTGGAATATGCTCAGAAAATAGAGAGTGTACTAGAACCAGATGAGATTGCAGGAAGAATTGGTGGAGATGATTTTATAGCAATTATTAAAACAAGTTCACGTTCTAGATTTGCAAAATTATTAAGTAATGTTCCACTTAATTTAGAAGGTAAGAATAGAGAAATTGTATTATATGATGCTACAGCTAAGGCAGGAGTATATATTATCAAAGGAGACGAGGATAAGCCTGGTCAAATTTTGAATCGAGCTATTAATGCTTGCTCATTAGCGAGAAAAAATAAAAGTGTGGATATTGTGTACTATGACGAAGCGATTAATCGTAAGATTATGAATGATGTATCCGTAGAACAAATGTTAAAACCAGCCATGTCTAACCATGAATTTGTAGTATACTATCAACCTAAGGTAGATATTAAAGAAAAAAGACTAATCGGGGCAGAGGCATTGGTTCGATGGCAACACGAAGGGGAATTAATTGCACCAATTGAATTTATTCCTATATGTGAGGAAACAGGGTTTGTAGTGGAAATTGATTTTTTTGTATTAAATAGTGTCTGTGAGAAGATTCGAGCATGGATGGATGAAGGACTAGATGTGGTACGAGTTTCTGTAAACTTTTCAAAGAAACATTTTGAAGATATTAATGTAGCATCTAAAATCAAAGCAGTAGTAGAGAAATGGAATGTACCATCACAGTATGTTGAAGTAGAATTTACGGAGACAGCTTATATTGATGAGTATGAAAAACTCTCTAAAACAATTTCGGAATTGCGAGAATATGGGCTTTGCACAGCAATTGATGATTTTGGAACAGGATATTCATCTCTTAATCTGTTAAAGGAGCTACGATTTGATTGCTTAAAATTGGATAAGTCATTTTTGGGAAAACATTTTACAGATGATAGAAATTTAGCTATTGTTACACATATTATTGAAATGGCAAAAGATTTAGATATGGAAGTTGTTGCGGAAGGAATAGAGAGAAAAGAAGAATTGAAATTTATGTTAGATTTGAAGTGTGATATAGCACAAGGATATTTATTTGATAGACCGCTTCCGAAAGAGGAATTTAGTAAAAGATTAAGAGCAAAAAGTTATAAGTGACCTTTTAGACCTTGATTTTGAAATCTAGTAAATTAGTGATGATTGTTATTTATTAGATATGAAGTGGTAATATCTACTAAGCGTAGGTTGATATAGTAGCAAGTGTAATGATATTCTCTTTGGAGAAAGAGAGGTATGTAAGATGAATCATTATATTACAGGTGCAACAATTAAAAATCTTCGTGAGAAGAAGAAAATGACACAGGCAGAGCTTGCTGAAATACTTGGAGTAAGTGATAAGACTGTTTCAAAGTGGGAGACTTCTAAAGGACTTCCTGATATTACCTTGATAGAACCAATAGCAAAAGCTTTAAATATATCAGTTATGGAATTGTTTAGTGGTGATTATGTAACAAATCAAAATATTGGTGGAAATATGTTGCGTTCAAAGTTATATGTTTGCCCTGTTTGTGGAAATATAGTGCATACAATGGGAAATACAGTTGTAAGTTGTTGTGGGATCACCTTACCAATGTTAGAGGCAGAGGAAATGGATGAAGCACATAAGATTAATTGCGAAAGAGTAGAGGACGAATATTATATTACTATTAATCATGATATGACTAAGGAACATTATATTTCATTTGTGGCATATGCTACCTCTAATAAATTTGAAGTGGTAAAGTTTTATGCAGAAGGAAATGCAGAGACTAGGTTCTTGATTCGTGGACATGGGATTCTGTATGCCTATTGCAATAAGCATGGGCTGATTATGCAAAGGATTTAGGGAGTTGCTTGAGAATTTAAAATAAGAGTTTTGATATAAAAATGGCGATGCAGGGTTGTTCTGTGTCGTTATTTTTTATTGTAAAAATAAGGTGTAATATTATGAAAAATAGTATATACTATAAATGTAAGTATAAAGACCATGAAATGGTTGTTATGTTATATATAAAGGAGGATATAGTATGGACGAGGGAAATTGATATTTTTATATATAAGTCGTACTTGGGTAAGGAATACTAAAATGAGAAATACTTTAAAGGTTAAAAATTATATGCAAAAAATGTTTAAGGAGGTATCATAATGAATATTAAAATTGTTACAAATGAAAGGAAGAATAATCATTTTACTTGTTTAAAGAAAATATCAGCAAAGGCAGATACATTAATTATTGTTTCACCTTTTGTTACGAATGATTTTTCTAAATTGTTAAAAGAAATGAAAACTATTAAAAAAATTATATTATATACAACCATGCAGAAGTATGATGATACTGCTCACAAGGTAGTTGCATTATATAAGTTTGATGAGTATTGTGCGAAACAAGGAATAGACCTACGGATAAAGATAGATGATAATTTACATGGTAAGGTATATCTTTTTTATAATGGAAATAAAGCTAAAGGGTTTATTTTGACATCTGGAAATTTTACTGAGAAGGGACTAATGAGTAATAATGAGTATGGTATATGTGTAGAAGATATAGAAAAACAGAAAGAGATGAAAGATATTCTTATGTCAATTAATACTTATGATTTGACACATGTACAGCTTTGTGAAATTTATAATAAAGCTCTCGAATTTATTGAAAAACATCCATCTGTACAACCAGAAAAATTTAAGCTAAATAAGTTGATGAATAAGAAACCATCAGCTACACAGAATGGGACTTTGAAATACTATCTAAAACCTGTGGGTACATCACAAAATCCGTTTATTGAACCAATGGTTATAAAAGAGAATGATTATTTGGGATTTAGTAAAAATCCGAAAACTATGCAAAAGGGTGATGTGTTATTGTTGCATAGTGTAGGATCAAGTAGTATAGTTGGTTATTATGTAATTGCTAGCGATGAAGCTGTTTATAATAAAAATGATGACAATGATAGATGGCCGTGGAAAGTAGAAGCAGAATGTCATTCTGTTAAGTTTAGTTCAACTTGGTGGAATTATGATTTTAAGACAAAAGCTCTTATAGATGAGTTTCTTAAACTTAATCATGATAAACATATAACGGTAGCAGGTGGAGACACACTAGGAGGTCTTCAATGGGGAAGAGACAGGTTGCAAATAACTAAAGAATTTGCACAATTCATTATTGATAAAATATCGGAATAAGTAGTAGCGATTAAGATAACTTATGTAATATATTTGTACATGCATAATAATTAAACATATACTATAGTTACGGTCTGGTACCTTGAGGTGTGTTCCAACTTATGATAGATAATATGTTCAAGTAGTTTTGGGAAGGAAGAATTTTATGACAAAAATACTATTCGTTTGCCACGGCAACATATGCCGTTCACCTATGGCAGAATTCGTATTAAAAGATATAGTTAAGAAAAAGGGTCTGGAGGATTTATTTTACATAGCTTCGGCTGCAACAAGTACAGAAGAAATAGGTAATCCTGTACATCATGGTACGAAGAATAAACTTAGACAATATAATATATCTGTTGTTGGGAAGACTTCCATACAACTAACTAAAGATGACTATAACAAATATGATTATATAATTGGAATGGACGATTTTAATATAAGAAATATTATGAGAATTATAGGCAGTGACACAGATAATAAGGTATGTAAGCTACTTGATTTCACTGATAGACCAGGAGATATAGCTGATCCTTGGTATTCAGGAAATTTTGATATTACTTATGAAGATGTCGTAGAAGGATGTAATGCACTTTTAGAAAAAATAATGTAATTGAAAGTTGTATTATGCTATAATGTATCTTAACATTTAAAATACTTGTATGTGATAATGATATACATGAATTTAATACGAAGGAGATAGCATATGAATGAAAATATATATATTTTAGATCATCCATTAATAAAACATAAGATTTCTATGTTAAGAGATAAAAATACTGGAACTAATGAATTTAGAAAACTAGTAGAAGAGATTGCAATGTTGATGGGATATGAAGCTTTAAGAGATTTACCAGTTGAAGATGTGGAAATTGAGACACCTATTGAAACTTGCATGACACCTATGATTTCTGGAAGAAAACTTGCAGTAGTGCCTATATTAAGAGCAGGACTGGGAATGGTTGGAGGGCTTCTAGCACTTACCCCAACAGCAAAGGTAGGACACATTGGACTATATAGAGATGAAGAAACTCATATGCCACAAGAATACTATTGCAAATTACCAATACCTATTGAAGAGAGAACAATTGTTGTTACAGATCCGATGTTAGCAACAGGTGGTTCAGCAGTAGATGCAGTTACTCAAATAAAAACTCATGGTGGAAAAAATATAAAATTCATGTCGATAATAGCAGCTCCAGAAGGTTTGGAAAAACTTTCAAAAGAACATCCAGATATACAAATATATGTAGGTCAATTAGACAGATGTCTTAATGATGAGGCATATATATGTCCAGGACTTGGTGATGCTGGAGACAGAATATTCGGAACAAAATAGTTATATAAATAAATTAAGTTGTGGTTATAATAATAAATGTTTTCCATAAGGAATAATAATTATTATAACCGCAACTTTTGTAGATTTCTTACAATTAAAATGATTAATTCTGCTCTTCTTTAATAAGTGAAAGTAAATCAGATATTTCACCTTCTTCAAGTTTAGTATAATCACTTAATTCTTTAACAGAAGGTTGACGGTTAAGGTCTGTAGTTAACTTTATCTTAGACTCGGTTAGAAGAGAAACCTTGGCAATAATAGAATTTTCTAAAGTGTCTTCATCTAAGAATTCATTAATGAAAGTTATCATAGAAGTTTTAACTGCATCTTCAATATAATTATCAAAATCTATAGTTTGATTTGAACCTAATAATGAACTGATTACTTGAAATAAGCCTATGTTACCTTCTTGAATTACATCTTCCATATTAACATTCATAGAAGCATAACATTTAGCAATATCAACAACTTTTACATACCAATTATCAAGTATAATATTAACAGAAGATTCATCTCCGCTAACAAGTTTATCATATTGAGTAGCTAACTCATCCTCAGATAAAGTATTAAGACCTTTAATATCTTCTAGATACATTTTAACAAAAGGAAGATTAAGAAAAGCTTCAATATCATCAGAATCATCTTCTTGTTCAGATGGTGAGTCCACAGTTTCTTCTATTTCTTCATCCTCATCATCGCTAGTTTGAATAGTAGATAGATGATTATATACAAGAGCTTTTTGCTCATCTGTTAATTCAAGGTCCTTAAAATAAGAATTAATCTCTTCTTCAGTAAGAGGTGTTTCTTGAGTTCTTGCAATCTCAGCAACTGAGTGCAATATTTCAGCAAATGATTCTCTAGATAACATAAAATATCCTCCAAATAATTAATGTTATATAAGTGTAACACGAAGGAGAATTTAAGGCAAATGTTTACGTAGTTGATATATATGGTATACTATACAATGAATACTTGGCGAGGTGTTATCGAGCCTAGTATGAATGTACACCTAGACACTTAATGAGGTATTTACGAATTTAGTGTATATGGTGTTACCCCAAATACTTGGCGACTGGCAGAGAACTTAGCGAGGTGTTTTCGAGCTTAGTCGTAGCCGTATCTTGTAATTGGTTGAGGTATTTTCGAAACCAATGGAAAGATTGTGTTATCGAGCCTAGTATGAATGTACACCTAGACACTTAATGAGGTATTTACGAATTTAGTGTATATGGTGTTACCCCAAATACTTGGCGACTGGCAGAGAACTTACAAAAATTAATCAAAAGGAGTACCCAATGGATAATCAAAGAGTAAAAAGAGAATTTTATATGATGCCTGCTACAGAATTAGCCCCTAAATTATTAGGGAAATTATTATGTAGAAATGTAAATGGTGAAATAATTAAATATAGAATAACCGAAACCGAATGTTATTATGGCAAAGAAGATACAGCCTGTCATGCAAGCAAAGGAAAGACAGAACGTACAAGGGTTTTGTATGAAATAGGTGGCACATCATATGTATATTTATGTTATGGAATACACAACCTATTTAATGTGGTTACAGGAAATGAAGGTCATCCAGAAGCAGTTCTAATTAGAGGTGTAGAAGGATATAATGGTCCAGGGAAATTAACAAAGGCAATGAGCATAGACAGAAGTTTAAATGGTATAGATATGCTTAATTCTAATGAACTTTGGATAGAAGATGATGGCTATGAACCACAATACACTACAAGTAAACGAGTTGGAATTGATTATGCAACGCCTGAATATAGAGATATATTGTGGAGATTTATAATTGATAAAAATAGCTAAATAAAAATAAATATTAAAAAAATGAAATAACATGTATAAATTCCTACATTTAACAAACAATATATTCATATATAAAGTGATTAAGATTGAAAAATAAACTTTTAATCTGATGTTTGTGATTTCGTTCTTGCAAGCAAGAGAAATCGCTGCACTAAATTACGTTAAATGGAGGAATATAGTTTTATGAAGGCAACAGGAATAGTAAGACGTATAGATGATTTAGGACGTGTTGTAGTACCTAAGGAAATTAGAAGAACTCTAAGAATTAGAGAGGGAGATCCTTTAGAGATATTTACAGACAAAGATGGGGAGATTATCTTAAAAAAATATTCGCCAATAGGTGAATTAAGCAATTTTGCACAGCAATATGTAGATGCAACTGCACAGGTTATTGGACATCCAGTATGTGTAAGCGATAGGGATCAAATAATAGCAGTAGCAGGAATTTCTAAGAAGGACTTATTAGGAAAACAATTACACAAGGATTTAGAAGAAGCAATTAATGATAGAGTATCAGTAATCGCTAACAAAGGTGATAAGAGTTATATAAGACTTGTAGCAAGTGATGATAGTGAGTACAAAACTCAAATAGTCCATACTATTATTTGCGAAGGTGATGCTATAGGTGCAGTTATTATACTTTCTAAAGATGATAATGATAATCTTGGTGAAATAGAGCAGAAAATGGCAAATGTGGCTGCTAACTTTTTAGGCAGGCAAATGGAAGGTTAGAAAATATATAAGGGCATATGGACAATATGCCCTTGCATATTGCATAGTTTTTGCAAAAAATTCCATTAAAAATGGTCATTTTGCCTTGTATTACTTGACAAATCAGAGAAGAACAGTTATAACTATCAATAGGGCACATGAAATAAAAGTGCTACTTACACTGTATACCCGTGGGGGTTACATAAAATTAATTTTTTAGAGGAGGAATTATTCCTATGAACAAGACTGAATTAGTTGCAGCAATTGCTGAGAAGACTGAATTATCAAAGAAAGATGCTGAGAAGGCTTTAAAAGCTTTCACTGACGTTGTAGCAGAGGAGTTAAAGAAAGGCGAGAAGATCCAATTAGTTGGATTCGGTACTTTCGAAGTAGCTGATAGACCAGCTAGAGAAGGAAGAAATCCTAAGACTGGCGAGCCAATGCCAATCGCAGCTTCAAAAGCTCCAAAATTTAAAGCTGGTAAAGCTTTAAAGGATACAGTTAACGCATAATTTCTG